>NZ_JBXAFB010000009.1:0-211194 GCF_058792595.1 Cytobacillus sp. MT66 | reverse complement strand
GAGGCTGAAGAGGCGCCCCTGCTAAGGGTGTAGGTCGCGTAAGCGGCGCGAGGGTTCAAATCCCTCCTTCTCCGCCATTATTGGCCCCTTGGTCAAGCGGTTAAGACACCGCCCTTTCACGGCGGTAACACGGGTTCGAATCCCGTAGGGGTCATAAACCTGTCAACTAAATAGTTGACAGGTTTTTTTTATGTTCAAAAGCGGGGTGCTTTGGGGAAAATTCTTAACTAGGTTAGAACTAAAAACCACATTAGTGCCAGAAAACTTAAGTAAAATCATCTTAAGGAACTAACATCCCAAGTTAGTGCCCGAACCAGCTTGAAACTTCTTATTTTGGGCACTAATAAAGACATCATCTCTAAATTAACGCGTTAATCCCCTGGGGGCCTGACCCCCATCACTTTAATGTGCTAAAAAACAGGCCCGCATTCCGCTGCCTACCATTCTTGTTCTCCTGCATCCTGGAGGTCCATTTCTGATGTGATTCCGGTTGAGGGTCCGCGGAAGAGTTCTCCGGCTGCGATGATTTTGCCGTCTGGCGGGCCGAAGATTGGAGTTTTCACCTCATTTTTTGAATGTTTTTTGATCAGGTATTCCTCTTCTTTATTGCTCAAAATATTATTCCCTCCTACATATTTCAAAAAGATTATTTTTTTTATTATGTCAAATAAAGCAGCAGATTATGTCGAAATGGACAGAAGCGAGGCGAATGCCTTCGATTTATGCCAGAATGGCATGGTTTGTGTCAAAAAATTTAGATAACATTTACAAGGTTTTTTTTACCCACACTCGAATATAAATTAAAGTGATTGTGCCTATTTTGCATTTTTGCGAAAAGAGGTTTCAAGAAACAGACAGATTTGATTTGTTTAACAGGGAGTAGGTATGGATGAATACTGCATATCCGACTGATTTTCAGCTGCACTTATTTCACGAGGGGACACTCTATGAAAGCTATCGTTTGTTTGGTTCACATGTAATCAAAGAGGATGAGCAAGTGTACACACGATTTTGTGTTTGGGCTCCTCACGCGAAAGCCGTGCGATTGGTTGGAGATTTTAACAACTGGAATGGTAAGAACCATCGATTACATAAGGTCAATGATGGGGGCGTCTGGAATATTCTTATTGAAGGAGATATGGAAGGCGCCCAGTATAAATATGAAATTGAGAGCGAATCGGGACATAAGCAGCTAAAAGCAGATCCGTTTAGTTTCTTTTCTGAAGTAAGGCCTGGGACTGCATCAATTGTCAGCTCGCTGGATGGCTATGAATGGAACGACAGTCAATGGATGAAGAAACGGGAAAGAAACTGTACAAGGAATGAACCAATGGCCATTTATGAAGTGCATTTAGGTTCATGGAAAAGACGGGAGGATGGAAGCTTCCTGACTTATCGGGAATTGGCCGAGGAGTTAATCCCGTATGCGGCTGAGCATGGGTTTACCCATATAGAGCTGCTGCCGCTCATAGAGCATCCTTTAGATGCTTCATGGGGCTATCAGGGGACGGGTTATTATTCGATTACCAGCCGCTATGGAACACCGCATGATTTTATGTATTTTATTGATCAATGTCATATCCACGGTATTGGTGTCATCCTTGACTGGGTGCCTGGCCATTTTTGCAAGGATGCCCATGGTCTCTATCAGTTTGACGGCACCTCTCTTTTTGAATACGAGACTCCTTGGGATCGGGAGAATTATGTATGGGGTACGGCTAATTTTGATCTTGGAAAAAATGAGGTGCAAAGCTTTCTCATATCCAATGCACTGTTTTGGCAGGAGTATTACCATATTGACGGATTTCGGATTGATGCCGTAGCAAACATTATTTATTGGCCAAACGAGCCTTATAAAAAAGAGAATCCATTTGGCATTCAATTTTTGAAAAAGCTCAATCAAACCCTGGCTGAATATGACCCTTCCTTTATGATTTTTGCTGAGGATTCTACGGAATGGCCGCAGGTGACATCACCTGTCCAATATGGAGGATTAGGATTCACCTATAAATGGAATATGGGCTGGATGAATGATGTGCTTGCTTACATGGAAGCCTTGCCTGAACACCGCACAGCTTCCCATGGGAAAATGACCTTTTCTCTTTTATATGCCTTTTCAGAATGCTTTGTTCTTCCTTTGTCACATGATGAAGTGGTTCATGGCAAAAAGTCCCTGCTTTCAAAAATGCCGGGAGATTATTCGGAGAAATTTGCCCAGCTCCGCTTGCTTCTTGGCTATATGATTGCCCATCCCGGAAAAAAGCTCCTGTTTATGGGGGCGGAGCTTGGGCAATTTGATGAATGGAAGGATAATGGGGAGCTGGATTGGAATCTGTTAGAGTTTGAAATGCATCAAAAGTTAAATACGTATGTGAAAGAACTATTAAAGATTTATCGGCGTTCAAAACCTCTGTTTGAATTAGATCATCTGCAGGAGGGGTTTGAGTGGATTGATGTGAACAATTCTCACCAGTCCATCTTTTCTTTTATCCGCAATGGTGTAAAAGAGGATGAACATCTGGTGGTTGTTTGTAATTTTACTAACCGCGTCTATCACAATTATCAAATTGGCGTCCCTAAGGAAGGTTCCTACCGGGAGATCTTTAACAGCGACCGGGATCATTTTGGCGGTGCCAATAATGTCAATAAAAGCGTGTTAAAAACAGCACAGGAAGAGTTTCACGGGAAACCTTACTGTATTAGAATGACGATACCGCCGTTTGCGATATCAATTTTGCGGCCAGTAAAGCATAGGAAGGAGAGGAAAGGAAATGGGAAAGAAAAAGTGCGTAGCCATGCTGCTGGCAGGAGGGAAAGGAAGCAGGCTCCATTCATTGACTGAAAACTTAGCAAAGCCTGCCGTACCATTTGGGGGAAAATACAGAATCATCGACTTTACCCTGAGTAATTGTACAAATTCAGGAATTGACACGGTAGGTGTACTTACACAATATCAGCCTCTGATCTTGAATTCCTATATCGGAATTGGAAGCGCATGGGATCTTGATCGAAGAAACGGAGGAGTCACAGTTTTGCCCCCATACAGTGAGTCTTCTGAGGTAAAGTGGTATTCCGGGACCGCGAGTGCCATCTATCAAAATTTAAATTATTTATTGCAGTATCAGCCGCAGTATGTCCTTATCCTCTCCGGTGACCATATTTATAAAATGAATTATGAAAAAATGCTTGAATACCATATTGAAAAAGATGCTGATGTGACGATTTCGGTGATTGAGGTTCCCTGGGAAGAAGCAAGCAGGTTTGGCATCATGAATACGAATGATGAATTTCGTGTTGCTGAATTTGAAGAAAAGCCAGAAGCGCCAAAGAATAATCTCGCATCCATGGGAATATACATTTTCAGCTGGCCGCTTTTAAAAGAGTATTTAGAAAGAGACAGCCGAAATTCAGAATCAAGTCATGATTTTGGCAAGGATATTATTCCGCTTTTATTAAAAGAACAAAGAAAGCTGTACGCCTATCCATTTAAGGGCTATTGGAAGGATGTAGGCACGGTAAGAAGCCTTTGGGAAGCCAATATGGATCTGCTCGATGAAAGCTGTGAGCTGAATTTATTTGATCAGGATTGGCGCATTTATTCTGTTAATCCTAATCACCCGCCTCAATATATATCAACAGAAGCGAAGGTGAATGAATCCCTCATTAATGAAGGGTGCACGATTGAAGGGGATGTCCACCGCTCCGTTCTTTTTCAAGGTGTAACTGTTGGCAGAGGGTCACTGATTTCAGAGACGGTCGTCATGCCCAATGCAGTCATTGGAGAAAATGTGCTCATTGAAAAGGCGATTGTCCCTCCGGATGCCGTGATACCAGATGGAACAGTTATTAGGGCAGCTGAAGGAGACGATGATATTATTCTAGTTTCGGATGATCTGCTGCGCCAATATATCTCTTAATGGGCTTAAATATATAGAAATGTGCTCATTAGTGAACAAATTAGTCCGCAGTATAACACGATACATGACTTGAAAATGACAATTGCTGTCTAGCGGCAGCGCCTGAATGGGCGCTAACGCATCTTTATTGGAGGGGATGAAATGGGAAAGAGAATTCTTGGGGTAATAGATGCAACAACCTATCATGATGGACTGGAAAAGCTGATGGGCCACCGGTCTCTGGCTGCCATTCCATTTGCTGGAAGGTACCGCCTAATTGATTTTGTCCTTTCGAATATGGTCAATTCAGGGATAGAAAGTGTAGCCATTTTTCCAAAATACCAATACCGCTCTTTAATGGATCATTTAGGATCAGGAAAAAACTGGGACTTAGATAGAAAAAGAGATGGACTTTTCTTTTTTCCGTCTCCTGTGATCGATGCAATCACCAATGGAATTGGTTCATTTAGCCACTTTGCAGCAAATCTGGATTACTTTTATAAAAGTAAACAGGAATATGCCTTAATCACCAATTGTTCAACTGTATTTAATATGGATTTCCGTCCCGTTTTAGAAAAACACATTCAAATGGGCTGTGATATTACTGAGATATGTCACCAGGGAAAATCACTGCAAATGTATCTGATTAAAACCTCTTTACTGATTCATTTAATAGAAACGAAAAGAATGACCGGTTATTCCTGTATGAAAGATGTTGTTTCCAGCCGCCATCACTCCTATCAAATTTGTACATATGAATATAACGGGTATGCGGAAATCATCGACTCGATTCAATCATATTTCTCAGCCAATATGGCTTTATTGGACTCACAGGTATGGAAGCATTTATTTCTTAAGCAGCACCCAATTTATACAAAAGTGAAGGATGAACCGCCAACCCGCTATAAAAAAGGAGCTTCTGTTTATCATTCTATGATTGCAAACGGGTGTCAGATTGAGGGAAAAGTTGAGAATAGCATTATTTCACGCGGGGTAAAGATCGGCAAGGGGGCTGTCGTGAAAAATTGCATTATTATGCAAAAGTGCGTAATTGGAGATCATAGTTTACTAGATTCAGTGATTATTGATAAGGATGTAAAAATAGAACCTGGAGCCAAAATAATAGGCACAGATCAATTGCCAGCTGTCTTAGAAAAAGGTGTACGACAAGGAGCTCTGATGAATTCGTGAAGGTATTATTTGCTGTTTCTGAATGTACCCCGTTTATTAAATCAGGGGGCTTGGCTGATGTTGCAGGGTCATTGCCTAAGGAGCTTTTGAAGCAAGGGACCGATGTCCGTGTGATCCTGCCAAAATATGGGGCAATCCACCAGGAATTTAAGAATCAGATGACAAAAAAGGCGGAGTTTACAGTTAATGTGGGCTGGAGGGTGCAATATTGCGGAATAGATGAACTGAAATATCAGGGGATCACTTATTATTTTATTGATAATGAATACTATTTTAAGCGTGATCGGATGTACGGCTATTTCGATGATGGCGAGCGTTTCGCCTATTTCACCCGGGCGGTTTTAGAGTCAATAGGCACCTTGGACTTTTATCCGGATGTTATACACTGCCATGATTGGCATGCAGGGATGATTCCTTTCCTTTTAAAAGCAGAGTATCGGGCAAGACAGGGCTATGAATATATTAAGAGCGTATTTACTATCCATAATCTCCAATTTCAGGGGATTATGCCAAAGGAAGCTCTCGGTGATTTATTTGGCCTTCCTGACAGGTATTTTCATATAGACCAGCTTGAATTCTACGGCCAGATTAATTTTATGAAGGGTGCCATCGTTGCTGCTGACAAAATTACAACGGTAAGCCCTACATATAAGGATGAAATTCTAACAGAATACTATGGGGAAAAACTGCATGAACTTCTTGAGAGCAGGGTAACTGACCTCGATGGAATCCTAAATGGAATAGATGATGAATTCTATCATCCTGGGAAAGATCCATTTTTATATAAAAACTTTAGTGCCGATGAACTTGAGAAAAAGCTAATAAATAAGCTGTATTTGCAGGCAAAGTTTGGTTTGCCGAGCAAAGCGGAAATTCCGCTGATCACCATGGTTACTAGACTGACGAAACAAAAAGGGCTTGAACTGGTCCGCCATGTCTTTTGGGAGCTGATGGCTGAAGATGTTCAGCTTTTGATTCTTGGGACAGGGGACCCCGAGTTTGAGCAATTTTTCCGTGACATGGAAACAGCTTATCCAAGAAAATGCCGGGCCTATATAGGGTTTGATGAAGGCCTTGCACACCAGATTTATGCGGGCAGCGATTTATTTCTTATGCCTTCTAAATTTGAGCCGTGCGGACTAGGACAGATGATTGCTATGAGGTATGGGGCGATTCCAATTGTAAGAGAGACGGGCGGATTAAATGATACAGTTTCATCATTTAATGAACTGACTGGTGAAGGCAACGGCTTTTCTTTCAAAAACTTTAATGCCCATGACATGCTTTTTACAATCGAACTGGCACTAAGCTTTTATCGTGATGACAAGGCATGGAAAACGATTGTGAAAAATGCCATGAAAATGGATAATAGCTGGGCACAGTCAGCCTTTAAATATAACTGCTTGTATGCTGAGCTCATCTCTAGGAGTGAGAGTCATGTTTTCTGATAAAGAATCATTTAAAGAAGCTTTTTTAAAAAGGCTTGAAATGCTCTGCGGAAAAAGCTTCAAAGAAAGTACAAAGAGAGATCAGTATTTTACTTTAGGAAATATGATTAGAGAGTATGTCAGCACCGCGTGGATTCAAACAAACGAGCGGAACAGGACTGCAAAAGGCAAGCAGGTTTACTACCTTTCGATTGAATTCTTATTAGGGAGACTTTTGCATCATAATCTTCTTAATTTAGGGCTAGAGGATACTGTACGGGAAGGGCTCGCCGATTTGGGCATTGAGCTAAGCGGTCTGGAAGAATCTGAGGCCGACGCTGGGCTAGGAAACGGGGGACTAGGCAGGCTTGCAGCATGCTTTATGGACTCCTTAGCATCACTCAATTTGCCAGGACATGGCTGTGGAATCCGTTATAAGCACGGATTATTTGAACAGAAAATTGTGGATGGCTATCAGGTGGAACTGCCAGAACAATGGCTCCGCCACGGTCATGTCTGGGAGGTAAGAAGAGCTGATTTAGCCGTAGAGATCCCATTCTGGGGGAATGTCGAAAGCAGGGTGGATAACGGCCGTCTTGTCTTTCGCCATGAAAACGCTGAAATGATCACAGCGGTGCCGTATGATATGCCAATTGTCGGCTATAAGACCAATACCGTTAACACATTAAGGCTTTGGAGTGCCGAGCCCTCACCGTACCCTATCCATCGGGATATTTTGAAATATAAGAGGGAAACGGAAGCGGTCTCTGAGTTTTTATATCCCGATGATACACATGATGACGGAAAAATCCTGCGATTAAAACAGCAGTATTTTCTTGTGTCTGCCAGCATACGCTCCATTATCCGCTCCTACCGGAAGCAATTTGACAGCTTGTATGAATTTCATGAGCATGTCAGCATTCATATCAATGACACCCATCCGGTTCTTGCGATTCCAGAATTGATGCGCATCTTTATTGATGAGGAAGGAATGAACTGGGAGGATGCCTGGAATATAACCGTTAACACGGTCTCATATACAAATCATACGACATTATCAGAAGCGCTGGAAAGGTGGCCCGAGCATATTTTTAAACCCTTGCTGCCGCGGATTTTTATGATTGTTCATGAGATTAACGAGCGTTTTTGCCGCATGCTCTGGGAAAAATATCCCGGAGATTGGAAACGCATTGAAAACATGGCCATCATTGCCCATGAGCAAATTAAGATGGCTCATTTGGCCTTGGCAGGAAGCCATAGTGTTAATGGAGTAGCTGCCCTTCATACGGAAATATTAAAAAATCGTGAAATGAAATCCTTCTATGACATTTATCCGGAGAAGTTTAATAATAAAACAAATGGCATTACCCACAGAAGATGGCTGCTAAAAGCAAATCCTCTGCTTTCTAAGCTTATTTCAGATGGAATCGGGAGTGGGTGGGTACAGAATCCTGAGAAGCTTTCTGAACTGATTCACTTTCAAGAAGACCGTGTTTTTCTGGAACAGCTTGGCCGCATCAAACAGCAAAACAAAATAAGGCTGGCTAAGCGAATCAGAGAAAAGACGGGGCTTAACATTGATACAAACTCTATTTATGATATCCAGGTGAAGCGGCTTCATGCCTATAAACGCCAGCTCCTGAACATTTTGCATGTCATGTATCTATATAACCAGCTGAAAGAAGATCCAGGGTACCATATGCATCCAAGAACCTTTATTTTCGGGGCGAAAGCTTCACCTGGCTACTATTATGCAAAAAAGATTATCAAACTGATCAACACAGTTGCCGATAAGGTTAATCATGATCCGCTGGTAAACGAAAAACTAAAGGTTGTTTTCCTGGAAAATTACCGTGTTTCCTTGGCGGAGGAGATTTTTCCTGCAGCAGACATAAGCGAACAAATTTCTACGGCAAGCAAGGAAGCATCCGGTACGGGGAATATGAAATTTATGATGAATGGGGCATTAACGGTCGGCACGCTAGATGGCGCCAATGTTGAAATTATGGAAAGATGCGGCCGAGAAAATATTTTTATCTTTGGCCTGACCGCCCAGCAGGTAATGACCTATTATGAGCAAGGCGGGTACAACTCCATGGATTATTACCACCATGATAAAAGAATCCGCAAGGCTGTTGACCAGCTGACAAACGGATTCTTCCCGGATATTGAGGATGAATTCGAGCCTATTTTCGATTCACTGCTGATCGAAAATGATCAATATTTTGTGCTTCGAGATTTTGACTCTTATGTCAATATTCAGCAAAAAGCTGGAAAAGCATACGAAAATCAGGAGGCATGGCAGCAAATGAGCTTAGCCAATATAGCTGCATCAGGCTATTTCTCCAGTGACAGGACAATAAAAGAATATGCAGAAGATATCTGGCACATAAAATAAGGAAGCAGAAAGCTGCTTCCTTCTTCTTAATGTTTATCTTCTTCGACATATCCGTCTGTCTGATCAAAGGGAAGATCAAAAAACGGTGTATCGGTGCCCGCTTCATCCAGCATGGCTTCATATTCCTCGTGTTTTTTCGACGGGTAGACGATTCTTTGTGTGCCTTCGAGATTATTGCCGATAAACGTTTCATAATCCTCAGTAAAGCCTTCATCATCATGGCCTTCATTATAAAGTGAATTATAATCCTCATAATCCCCCCTCAGATCAGAAGGTGTTTCAGATGTTCCCCAGCGGGCAACCTCTTGGAAGCTATCCTCATCATCAACCACTTCGCGAAACTGATGGTGCTGGAATGTATTTCCGTGTGCCGGCTCTAAAACATCTTCCTCAACCGGACGGTCACCTGGAATATGCTGTTCGGGACTATGTTCTTTACAATATAAGGTATATGGGAGAACCTCCAGGCGTTCAAAGGGAATATCCCCTCCGCATACCTTGCATTTGCCATACGAACCTTCTTCAACAGCTTGTAAAGCGGCGTTAACCTTGTCCATTTGAGAATCATGATGTTCTTCAAGAGCAAAATCCTTTGTCCGTTCGTATAAGTCTGTTCCTGTGTCTGCGGGGTGATTATCATACATTGAAAGTTCACCTGTAGTATGTCTCATCGCCACATTCTCAAGGCTGCCTTCCTTTTCCCCTTGCAAGTATGTTTCTAAAGCATTCTTTTCTTCTATAAGCTGTTCTTTAAGTTGGTTAAGCTGCTGCGCTGATAGCAAAACATATCACATCCTCGTAAGTTCATTACTGCAAAAAAAACAGATACCATGGGTTTAGTATGAACTTTATTAGCGAAAACATGAGAAATGATTTCTGCTCCAATCATCTCGGTATTGAAAATAGTACGTCATAAAAAAATCCCTGCAAAAATGCAGGGATTATTTCTATAAAAGATAGCCTAAGAATAGGCCAATGGATAGCAAAAATCCAAAGAATGTATTGGTTTGAGCGGTTGCTTTCATGGCAGGCATCATTTGCATAGGAATGGTTTTTCCGATAAATCCTTTTGTTGCCTTAATAGCCTTTGGAGCACTTAAGATGACGATAGCCAGCCATGGTGAAATAATATTCATGATAATTAGGACAAAAACCCACACATAGGAAACGATAAACATACCAGCTAAAAATCTTATCGCACCATTTCTGCCAAGCAGGATAGCCAGCGTCTTTCTTCCAAATTCTTTATCCCCGTCCAAATCACGGATATTATTTGACATCAAAATCGCGCCAACAAGAATTAATATAGGAATAGAAACAAGGACGCTAGTTGCAGAGACAGTTCCTGTTTGAATAAAATAGGAAATTAAAATAATCATCATGCCCATAAAGAAACCGGCAAATAGCTCGCCAAAAGGTGTATAGGCGATAGGAAGCGGACCCCCAGTATACAGGTAGCCGACAATCATACAGACGATACCGACAAGTGCGAGCCACCAGCTGCTGTTCATGCAAATATAAACGCCGATTAATATAGAAATGGCGTATAAGCCGAGAGCTGCCTTCATGACCGTGGCAGGCTGGATGCCGTCGCGGACAATGGCACCGCCAATGCCGACAGATTCTTCCGTATCTAATCCCCGTTTAAAATCATAGTACTCATTAAACATATTTGTTGCTGCCTGGATCAACATGCTTGCGATAAGCATAGCCAGAAATAATCCGAAATGAATGTTTGTATCTTGAATGGCTAAGGCTGTTCCGAGAAGGACAGGCACAAATGAAGCCGTAAGCGTGTGCGGCCTCGTTAGTTGATACCATGTCTTCCATCCTTTTGAGGCAGGCGGAACATTTGTATGCATTTGAGTTTGCACATATCTCTCCCCTTGTCATTTTTTACTTTGAGAATTGTCTAGCTCCAGCGCCTAGCCCCTCGAGTCATAAGCCAAGCCGTCAAGAAGGTTAAAGAACAACCTTCCTGCCGTCTTGTCTTATGATGTTCGGGGCTGATCAAGGCGCTTCCGCTTTTCTTAATTCAAACCTATTAATTTTAACCGAAAAGAATATACTTGTCAAAAAAGAGTAAAACTACTTTCAATGTATAGTCTAAGAGGAATAGACAATAGTGTCAATGGTATAGACTGTGCACTATTGGTGTTTATTAACAGGAAAGTCATGGTCTTTAGTGGCTTAAGATGACTTTAATTGACATAGGAATGATGTGAGGTGTATGTTAAAATAAGCTAAGAATGAAGAAGATAACAGCCTTTCGCTGTTGGTGGAGGGATTTTTTTGGTTACCATACAAGAAACGGAACTAAAAGAAGGGATCCTTGAAGCGATTGAAAGAGCGAAGTCTTTATCAAAGCCAATTTTAGTCAGCGAAGTTCAGCCAATCACTCCCATTGATCCGCTTGCGTTTTTTGCTTCCGGCAGGGAGGAATTTTTGGGTGAACGATTTTTTTGGAAGGACCCAAAAGACGAGAATTTTCTTATTGGACTAGGAATATGTAATCAGATTGAAACGGATCAGGCGGCTGGCCGCTTTTTTCATGCAGAAAAAGAATGGCAGCGCTTCATGGAAGATTCAATTATAGATAATCCTTACCAGAAGAATGGAGTAGGTCCCGTCATGTTTGGCGGCTTTTCATTTGACCCGCTGAAGGAAAAAACAAAGCTTTGGTCAAAGTTTTCAGATACATTATTTCATATACCTTCTTTTATGTATAGCTATATTAATGGTGAAGCCTTTTTAACTACAAATGTTTGCTGCACCAAGCATGATCAGCCTTCCTTAGCAGAGAAAATAACTGCAGACCGAAAGGCTTTAATAGATTCGTTATCAGACATTCTTCAGACAGAAGAGAGCAAGCTCGTTAAGGAATTGGAGATAAAGCCTGATGAATGGAAAGACACAGTTTCTGCTATTGTAAAGGAATTAAAGGAAGAAGGGCCGTTAGAAAAGGTTGTACTGGCCAGAGAAGAAAGACTGCATTTCGAAAAGGATGTTCAAGCAGAACAGGTCCTTTTGCAGCTTTTGAAGCAGCAGCCTGAGAGCTTTATATTTGCTCTTGAATCAAACGGAGACTGCTTTATTGGCGCGTCACCTGAACGACTTGTTAAGAAGGATAAAGATAGACTCTTTACAACATGTCTTGCTGGTTCGATTGCCAGAGGCAAGACAGAGCAGGAAGATGAGAAGCTTGGCAAAGAATTGCTGTCAGATCCGAAAAATGTCATGGAACATCAATATGTTGTTCGTATGATTAAAGAAGCAATGGAAGAAATATGCGAAGATGTCTCTCTGCCAAAGAGAACGCAATTATTAAAGATGAGAGATATTCAGCACCTATATACTCCGATCACCGGAAAGGCCAATGAAAGCACATCCCTGCTTTCATTAGTGGAACGTTTGCATCCTACTCCAGCACTTGGCGGACTTCCAAAACAGCAAGCTGTAGAGAAAATCCGTGAGGTGGAATTACTGGATCGCGGACTATATGGAGCGCCATTAGGATGGATGGATTATCGCGGAAATGGTGAATTTGCCGTATCAATCCGCTCAGGCCTCATCCAGGGGAAAGAGGCTTCTATTTTTGCAGGCTGCGGAGTTGTTCAGGATTCTAATGCAGAAAGTGAATATATAGAAACTAAAATTAAATTTCGGCCAATGCTGACAGCACTTGGAGGTAATAAAAAATGAATCATCAAGATGCTTTAACCTCTTACATCGCTGCATTTATATCTGAATTGAAAAATAGCGGGGTAGTGGACGTCGTCGTCAGTCCTGGATCCAGGTCTACCCCAATGGCCATGATTATCCTTGAGCATCCTGAGCTTCGTGCACATATTCATGTAGACGAACGCTCAGCTGCTTTTTTTGCGTTAGGAATGGCAAAAGCCAAGAAACGCCCTGTAGCCATTCTATGTACATCAGGCACAGCAGCGGCCAACTATTTGCCAGCGATTGTGGAGGCCAAACACTCAAGAGTTCCGCTTATTGTTTTAACTGCTGACAGACCTCATGAATTAAGAGATGTGGGTGCTCCTCAGGCAATTGAACAAATCAATCTATATGGAAAAAATGTAAAATGGTTTGTTGAAATGGCGCCGCCTGAAAATTCAAAGGAAATGCTTCGTTATGCAAGAACTGTGTGTGCAAGAGCCGCAGCTATTGCCAAGCGTTCTCCTGCCGGGCCCGTTCATCTCAATTTTCCATTTAGAGAGCCCCTCATTCCTAAACTCGACGAGGAAGGGCTTTTTGAACAAAGTGAACGCTCAGGCGGGTATGTATCCGTAGAGTCAGGAGAATTGAGACTTAATGAAGAGCAATATAAAGAGATGGGCCAATGTATAGCCTCATATAAAAAAGGAATAATCGTATGCGGTCCAATCGAAGAGGAAGGATTTAAAGAAGCTGTCATTAATCTTGGCAGAAAACTTCAATTTCCTATCTTGGCAGACCCGCTTTCCCAATTAAGGAGCGGCACACATGACAGCAGCCACATCATTGATACATATGATACATTCTTAAAAAATAATGGTGATGCCAAGCGATTTTTAAAGCCGGAAGTCATCCTCCGATTTGGTGCCATGCCGGTCTCCAAGCCATTAACGATATTTATGAAGGAAAATGACGATGTCCGCCAGCTTGTTATTGACGGCGGTGCAGGCTGGAGAGATCCTGGTATTGTCTCATCAGAAATGATTTATTGCCATGAAACCGATTTTTGTGAATCTGTTCTTCCGTTTGTTCAGCAAGCCGAAGAGGATGATTATCTTGCTAGGTGGAGTAAAATTAATCAGCTGACAAGAGAATATCTAGGGAAAATCAATGATGTCGAAAGCTTGAGCGAAGGAAAATTATTTTATAACCTTCCTGAATGGCTTCCAGATGGTTCCGCGTTATTTGTAGGAAACAGTATGCCAATAAGAGATTTAGATACGTTTTTTCATAATAACAAAAAGAAC
This sequence comes from Cytobacillus sp. MT66, assembly GCF_058792595.1. NCBI lineage: Bacteria > Bacillati > Bacillota > Bacilli > Caryophanales > Bacillaceae > Cytobacillus > Cytobacillus sp. MT66. The sequence goes on along the minus strand of NZ_JBXAFB010000009.1, from coordinate 197,312 downwards.
ATTCGTATTATGGGCAATCGCGGGGCAAACGGAATCGACGGTATTGTTTCAACAGCCTTGGGTGCTGCCGTTTATGAACAGCCGCTTTATTTAGCTCTTGGGGATTTGACCTTTTTTCATGACATGAATGGATTAATCGCTTCAAAGCAATTTCAAATTGATATCACTGTATTATTAATCAATAATAATGGAGGCGGCATTTTCTCATTTTTGCCTCAGGCGAATCACCCGAAAAATTTTGAAAAGCTGTTTGGCACGCCGCTTGACTTGAAATTTCAGCATGCTGTTGAAATGTATGGCGGCCATTACGAATTGGCTGAAAACTGGGAGCAGCTGTCAAATTATCTCCAAAACAATGCAGGCAAGAAAGGCTTGAAGGTTGTGGAGATTACAACCAATCGGGATACGAATACTCTTGAGCACCGTGAGCTTTGGGAGTCGGTTTCCCGGGAAATTAGTCGATATATAGAAGGCGAATGCTGATGTATTTTGACATAAGAGGATTGAACTATCATGCAGAGCTGTGGGAGCCTCTTCATGCATCTTTGGATGAAAAACATGAATCCGAGAGGCACCCTCTTATTATGCTTCATGGGTTTACTGGAAGCAGCTCCTCCTGGAAAGGCTTTGAAGAAAATTGGAAGGCACATTCCGTGGGAGCAGCAATTGATATTGTTGGCCATGGCAGGACAGATTCTCCTAATGATCTTATGCGATATGACATTGAATCGGCTGCAGAAGACTTAAATCTTCTATTAGACCAAGCAGGTATTGAAAAAACGGATCTTCTCGGCTATTCCATGGGGGGAAGATTGGCAATCACTTTTGCTGTAAAGTATCCAAAAAAAGTACGGAAATTGATTCTTGAGAGCACTTCTCCTGGTCTTGAAACTGAAAAGGAACGAAAGGCTAGGAGAATCAGTGATGAAAATCTGGCACAGCAAATTCTGTTGAATGGAGTAGAGGAATTTGTTGAGTACTGGGAGAATATTCCCCTTTTTGAAAGCCAAAAAGGCCTTCCGAAGAATGTTCGCATGCAGATCCGAGCGGAAAGACTGGCTCATTCGGCAAAAGGGCTGGCCAATAGCTTGAAAGGAATGGGAACCGGTGCACAGGCCTCGTGGTGGGATGAGCTTTCTGGCTTAGACATGCCGGTCTTATTGATTACTGGAAGCCTTGATGAAAAGTTTTGCCGTATAGGAAAAAAGATGCTGGATAAATTAAAAGATGGCTATCATATTATTGTTGATCATGCCGGACATGCAATTCATGTGGAGAAACCTGAAAAATTTGGTACAATAGTAAGTGGGTTTTTAACCAGCAAATAGTGCAAACACATTTCCTTCCCAAATGGAAGCGGATACTGTATAACTTTTACATAATTTTTAAGCTGGTCAACTCTCTATTTTAATATAAGGAGGAATTTTGTATGGCAGCAGTTGAATGGGTTGCTGGGAAGAAGTATGAAGAAATCATTTATGAAACATACAATGGGATTGCAAAAATCACCATGAACCGCCCAGAAAAACATAATGCATTTACACCAAGAACCGTTGCGGAAATGATTGATGCTTTTGCAATGGCACGTGATGATTCCAATGTCGGTGTAATTATTCTAACAGGTGCCGGAGACAAGGCGTTTTGTTCCGGAGGAGACCAAACTGTACGCGGACATGGAGGATATGTGGGTGATGACCAAATTCCTCGTTTAAATGTTCTTGATTTACAGCGTTTAATTCGTGTCATTCCAAAACCAGTTGTGGCTATGGTTAAAGGCTATGCCATCGGCGGAGGCCATGTGCTTCATATTGTATGTGATTTAACCATTGCGGCTGACAATGCAGTATTTGGCCAAACAGGACCTAAAGTTGGAAGCTTTGATGCAGGTTATGGTTCAGGCTATTTAGCCCGCATCGTCGGCCATAAAAAAGCCCGTGAAATTTGGTATCTTTGCCGCCAGTATAATGCGCAGGAAGCATTGGATATGGGCTTAGTCAATACCGTTGTGCCTCTTGAACAAGTGGAAGAGGAAACAATTAAATGGTGTGAAGAAATGCTTGAAAAGAGCCCAACTGCTTTGCGCTTCTTAAAGGCTGCCTTTAATGCCGATACTGATGGTCTTGCGGGTATTCAGCAATTCGCTGGAGATGCGACACTATTGTATTACACAACAGATGAAGCTAAAGAAGGCCGTGACTCATTCAAGGAAAAGCGCAAGCCAGACTTTGGACAATTCCCGCGTTTCCCTTAATAAAATAGCAGTAAGGAGCAGCTTGGTTTAATACCAAGCTGTTTTTATATAAACATTGTTTTAGTTTGCTTTTAGGAGTGTAAAAATGAGTGATCAAATGATGGAGAATTTTATCATCAAAAGAGCGTTTTTAACACCAGAACGGCCTGCCTTATATTTTGATGGAGAAACTTATACCTTTTTAGATGTTTATGAAAAAGCTTTACGGATTGCTGGACAATTAACAGGTTTTGGATTGGAGAAGGGCCAATACGCTGGCGCTCTTTTATCCAGCGATAAAGATACTATATTTATTTACTTAGCTTTTCATTTGCTTGGAGTTAAGGCTGTCATCTTAAATAACCGTCTAACACCAGCTGAATTAGCCTGGCAATTGAAGGACTCGGGGTCTGATTTTCTGATTACTGAAGAGAAATTTGCAGAAAAGACTAGAGAGATCAACCTTTCAAATATTGCCGCTATATTCAAGGAAGATTTATTTGACTCCAAGTATTTTGAACCAGCTATAGCAAGAGAAGTCAGCCTGGATGATGTTTGTACCATTATGTATACATCGGGGACAACAGGCCATCCTAAAGGGGTTTTGCAAACGTACGGAAATCATTGGTGGAGTGCGGTTGGATCAGCGCTGAATTTGGGATTATCCGAAAAGGATTGCTGGCTTTGTGCTGTTCCGCTTTTTCATATAAGCGGATATTCAATCTTTATGCGCAGTATTATATACGGTATGAAAATGGCACTTATGGCGTCCTTTCATGAAGAGAAGGCCATTGACATGATTCATCAGGAAAACGTGACCATTATGTCGGTCGTCAGTACAATGCTGACGCGGATGGAAGCGGTTCTAGGAGAAGAAAAAAAGCTGCCGGTGAATTTTCGCTGTATGCTTTTAGGCGGGGGACCTGCATCCAGGCCGATGCTTGAAAAGTGCAAAGAAAAAACTATACCCGTATACCAAAGCTATGGCATGACGGAAACCTCTTCACAAATTGTTACCCTCTCTCCTGAATACAGCTTTAGTAAATTAGGTTCCGCCGGCAAACCGCTATTCCCCTCCCAATTAAAAATACTGCGCACCGAGGGAGGGCAAGCCGAACCAAATGAGGCGGGTGAAATTGCTGTTAAGGGTCCAAATGTAACGAACGGCTATTTGAATCGTGAAGAAGAAACCGCTAAAAAAATGAAGGATGGCTGGCTAATGACAGGCGATATCGGCTACTTGGATAAAGAAGGGTTTTTATATGTGCTCGATCGCCGGTCTGATCTCATCATCTCAGGCGGGGAAAATATTTATCCAGCCGAGATTGAAGGGGTTCTTGCTTCACACCCAGGCATTTTGGATGCAGGTGTGATCGGCATGAAGGATGAGGTGTGGGGTGAAGTCCCAGCTGCTTTTGTTGTTTCTGGATCAGATGAACTAACGGACCACGACATAATTGAATTTTGCGCAGAGAAGCTTGCAAAGTATAAAATTCCAAAGAAAATATTCAGGATAAGGGAAATTCCAAGAAATGCATCAAAAAAGATATTGCGAAAGAACCTGCGTGAATATTTGAAGGAAATAGCTGAGTAGTTGGAATCCCTTCATTTGGAACGGATGAACATTTAACCCTTTCCATAACCTAAGATAGGGCAAAAAAGCCCGCACTTGTTGAACTTTAAAGGAGCGATAAAAATGGCTAAAGACGTTTTATGTGAAGTCAACAACTGTTCATTTTGGGAAAAGGGAAATAAATGTGCGGCTGAGCAAATCTACGTAGTCAGTCATACAGGCAAAAAGGCAGATACAAGCAAAGAAACAGACTGTCAAACATTTGACCCTGTTTAAAAGATAGCCACTTAACAAGTTGGTCTGCCAGCTTGTTGATGGACGGAAAAATCAACGGCATCGTTGTTTAACAAAAAAGTGAGCCTCATGCAGGCTCACTTTTCCTATTGATTTAACGCTTTTTTGAGATGATCGATATTTCTTTCCATCAATGTAAAATATGTTTCATTATTTTTAATATCTTCATCAGTTAAAACGGAAAGATTATGCAGAACTAAAGCCTCTGCTCCAAGTTCATTAATAATAACCTCTGTCGGTTTAGAAGTAACGTTTTGTTCGATAAAAATGTATTGCAAATGATACTTTTGGGCTTCACTTATAATGTTTTGAAGCTCCTTTTGTGTTGGCTCATCAGAAGAATTTAAGCCAGAGATACTTACTTGCTTAATATTATAGCGTTTCTCCCAATAGCCAAAAGCAGCGTGCGAAACAAAAAATTCTTTTATTGCTGCTTGATTTACCATATCTGTAAAATCAGCATTTAATTGGTCAAGCTCTTTGGCCAGTACGTCAAAATTGGCATTAAATTCTTCTTCATGATTAGGCATTTCGGCAATGAAAGCTTCCTTGACTGAGTTTGCTAAATCCTTTGCATAGACAGGATCAATCCATACATGAGGGTCAATATCTCCATGGTGATGACCGTCATCCTCATGGTGTTCCTCACCTTCTGTATGAGGTTCAAAGGTAATCCTATCTCCTGCAGAGATCATTTTAACATCTTCATTTTTTAATGTGGTTTTAGCTTTCTCAACGAAACCTTCAAGTCCTAAACCAATATAAATAAACAGGTCTGCGTCTGCCAGTTTAATCATATCCTTTTGGGTAGGCTCAAAGGAATGTTCATCTGCTCCCGGCGGATAAATAGTATGGGTTTCTGCATATTGGCCGCCGATTCTTTCGGAGAAATACTGCAAGGGATAAACAGTGGTATAGACTGTCAGTTTATCACTGCTTTTCTTCTCATTCGTATTGTTTTTCCCAGCACAGCCTGATAGCAAAAGGCTGATAGACAGGAAAAATAAAAAAAGCTTTTTCATTCGTTCTCCTCTCTCTCAATAAAATAAACCGTATTCATTTCGATTTATATTAGACTAAATACTTATTAATCGTAATCATTCCGATTCCAAATTTGATTTTAACAAAGAAACAATGCTGAAATCAAGGGAAAAGTGTGTTTGATTTTGAGTTCTTTTGGTATTCTTATATTAGTTGAAAACTTTCAGTTAATTTAGAGGAGATGAATTCAATGAAATTTCTGGATGAAATCTTAGAATTTAATCACGAATTTGTTGAGGAAAAAAAATATGAGGAATTTGCTACCACTAAATTTCCAAATAAAAAAATGGTCTTGCTGACTTGCATGGATACACGCCTTACTGAATTGCTGCCCAAAGCCCTAAACCTCAAAAACGGCGATGTGAAGATTGTTAAAAATGCAGGGGCGCTTGTAACCCATCCATTTGGAAGTATTATGAGAAGCTTGCTTGTGGCTGTCTATGAACTGAAGGCAGAGGAAGTAGCCATTATTGGACATCATGATTGCGGTATGAGCGGCATGAAGCCCGATAATATTATGGCGAGCATGAGGAAACGCGGAAAATCTGAGGCAGCCCTTGATACAATTACCTATTCGGGTGTCGATGTCAGAGAGTGGCTTAAAGGGTTTGAAAAAGTTGAAGAAAGCGTTGCCCATAGTGTAAAGATGGTAAAAAAACACCCATTAATGCCGGATGATGTCCCTGTACACGGCTTAGTCATCGATCCTAGCACAGGAAAACTGGATGTTGTTGTAAACGGATATGACGAGGTTTAAGTTTTCTTTTTTATAAAACCTTGCCATTCTTCCGGAACAGGGTCAATGCCTCCGGGATGCAGTGGATGGCATTTAACAATTCGTTTAACAGCCAGCCAGCCTCCCTTTAAAGCGCCAAACCTCTTAACAGACTCAAGGCCGTAATGAGAACAGGTCGGATAGAAACGGCAGCTTGGCGGTTTAAGAGGGGAAATCACTATTTGATAAAAACGGATTATGGCTATAAAAAATTGTTTCATTTTTTTCATCCCATTTCTTGTATCAATATCATTAAGATACCATATTGCCTTTGCACAAAAAAGAATGAAGCATAAAAAGAATTGCGTTACAATAGAGGAAGAGTTTAAAAAGGAGTGGGGAAAATATGCCTTCAGTAGAAAGCTTTGAATTAGACCATAATGCCGTTAAGGCTCCATATGTAAGACATTGCGGTGTTCATAAGGTTGGATCTGACGGGGTGGTAAATAAGTATGATATCCGCTTTTGCCAGCCGAATAAACAGGCGATGAAGCCTGATACCATTCATACTTTAGAGCATTTGCTTGCCTTTAATATTCGCACCTATTCTGAGAAATATGATCATTTTGATATCATTGATATTTCTCCAATGGGCTGTCAGACAGGATATTATTTAGTTGTGAGCGGTGAGCCGACTGTAGAGGAAATCATTGATCTGCTAGAAGATACAATGAAAGCCGCTGTTGAAGTGACTGAGATTCCGGCTGCCAATGAGAAGCAATGCGGCCAGGCTAAGCTTCATGATTTGGAAGGTGCCAAGCGTCTTATGCGTTTTTGGCTAAGCCAGTCAAAAGAAGAATTATTGCAGGTTTTTGCATAAAAAAATAAGGGGCTAGCTCCAGAGCAATTTCGATTGCTGCTGGGCTGGCCCCTTTTACATTAAGATGTCTTTTTTTCGTTCTGAGGATTATGTGCATGATTTTCGTTATCTATAGAATCAATTGTATGTTTAACCCCGTAGGCCTTAGAAGTTGTAACAACGGCTAAAATCAGGACAACAGCAACAATAAGAACTGAAACAATAATTAAACCGGTTAACATCCCTCATCCCCCTTTTTCCTTCATTTTATCATGAAATTTGTGAAATGGGTCACGATTTTTACAGGTGACAAAATGTTTAGTCCAACTTCCAATGGGTAGAATATTATTGGGAGGCTGATTATATGAGTGGAAATTTAATTAATGCAGTCAACAAACAAGTAGCCAATTGGACCGTTTTATATGTAAAGCTTCACAACTATCATTGGTATGTAAAGGGACATCATTTTTTTACCCTGCATGAAAAATTTGAAGAGCTATACGATGAAGCAAACGGTTATATTGATGAATTGGCTGAAAGGATCCTGGCGCTTGATGGCAATCCTGTGGCAACAATGAAAGAATGCATGGAATTAGCGACGATCCAAGAAGCTGCAGGGACCGAAAAAGAAGAGGAAATGGTTAAAACGATCTGTGAAGATTTTGAGAAATTAACTGCAGAACTTCAAGAAGGCATTACTCTTGCCGAGGAAGCCAAAGACGAGGGAACAGCTGATTTATTGATTGGCATTAAAAAGAGTCTGAAAAAGCATATTTGGATGCTTAAAGCCTATTTAGGATAATCGAAAAGAGCCAGTTCTTCGAAGGGACAAGCGTTCCCTTAGAGGAGCTGGCTTTTTTAAATTAGGGCATGCTAGCAAACTTAGCCGTTGATTTCCGCTCCAGGCGCTACGCTTTCCGTGGGCGGTTCGGGAAGCCTCCTCGCAGCTTACGCTCCTGCGGGGTCTCCCCTGTCCCGCACTCCCACAGGAGTCTCCGCGCCTTCCGCTCCAATCAGCTAAATGTGCAAATATAATACCTCTTTAACACTTCCTAAATATAAAAAGCGGGAATGGTATGATAATAAGTACTGAAAAATATATGTACAATGCTAATTTTAGTGAATATTGCGCTCCTGCATGTTGGATTTTCTTGTTCTTGTGAAATTTTCACTTGCAAACTTTCCCTTTAAACTTTCAATTAAGTAAAGACCCATTAGATCATAAAGCTCCTGATTATCTAACTCCTGGATGATGCTCAGCAGGTCGTCACGGCTCATCTCTTCTAAAAAGGCAAATGCAAGCATATCGATATCTTCTTCGTCTCCGGTTAGTTTATGGCGGTATAGTTCGTAAAGCTCGTCAATAATTTTCATCACTTCACCTCCGAATATTATGTTCTCTTATTTTATACAATAACATAATTAATGATGATAAAATATTCTAAATTTTCTAAAACTGTTTATTTTTTTGTTTAGGTTTAGTATATGTAATTATCTCATAATGATTGCAATTTCAGTAACATTTTAAGCAGTATTTTTGGAAATGATAAAAATAATTATAGAAGCATACATTTGGCACAGAATAAAAAAGGGGGCGAAGGCAATGAATGAAAATAAAAAAACTTACTATGTAGGAATGGCTTCGGGAGAAATCACTCAAAGTGACACTGGATCTCCATGGGACTTTAAAATTGAGGCCACTGATCAAGAGATTTTTGCTTTACGTGAAATATTTAATCAAAATTACTCTGCAGAATGGCAAAGTTTCTTTAGAGCACATCTCCCATTTCTGGAATACCACTATGATCAAGCCAATGATAAGTATGATGATGGAATGATGAGAGCTTATCAAATGATTTATCAGCTAGGGGATGCAGAGGCAAAAAAACATATTGAAAGCTTGGGAATCCTCCAATAAAGGAAGAGAAAAAATAAACTGCGGAATAGCTCCGCAGTTTATTTATATTTTTACATCTGCATTTCAACTGCAGAATCTAGAACCTCTTGCGGTACGGTAATCGCATCAATTTCATTATAGCCTTTGTACTCGCCTTTCATTTGTTGCTTCATATTAATTGTTTGTTCTTCAATAGTCATTGCCATTTCCATATTCATGTTTAATGCTGATGGGTAGAAAGTCTTTTTATCAATGTAAATTTCATAGTCAATGCTGGTAATATTCATGTTATTAAGCACTTCGTCCTGAGCAAGCTCTGGAGGCAGGCTTTGGGCAGCCGTTTCTTTTAAGAAGTCGCTAAATTTATCCCCAGATGCCTTTAACTTAAGTATAAATTGATTGTCATCCTGTTCAAATGTAAAGTCATCAACGAATTTTTCCAGCTGTTTTAGCTGGTCTGCAGGATTTGATTGCTGCTGATCGGCCATTTGCAGGAATACATCTGTCATATCCTGCGGAAACTTCATCCATTGACCTGATGATGGGTCATGCATGAACATCCCATCCTGGGAGAAATAGCTTTCAGTTTCAAATTCTTCGCCTTCAGCCATAGCCATTTTCATCTTTTGGTGGAAAGCCATTGGATCTGTTACGGCATCCATTTCAATATTTGACTGAATCGTCATATTGAGTGCTTCTTCCTGATCGGAACTCATTTCCTGTGTCATATCCATTACAACTGAAAAACTTTTTAATTCTTCAGAAGCAGCTGTTGTTTTTTCAAAAACTTCCTCAAGAGTCAGCTCAGACTTTTCTTCTTTTACTTCTTCTGTTTCTTTGTCTTCTTCTTGAGAATTGTTGACAGGTTCCGCTGTCTGATTGCAGGCAGCCAGCATGAAAATGAGGAGAAAGCCTGCCAAAATTGATAGTGGTTTTTTCAAATCCTACACTCCCTTTTGTATAATCATCTAATTTTACGACAAAAGGACGGAAAAGGTTTCAAATATTTGTAATTTCATACTTATTTCACATATTTGTCACTGATGGACATGTCATTAGTAATGATTTCTTATTAATAGTTATAATAGGAGTATACATATGCGGGAGGAAAAATCTTATGGAAGTTTTTAATGATGCTAATGGCGCAACTGTAAGGCTGTCCTTTTCTCGCCATTCCTTTAATAAGGAGCCCAAACATGTTCTAGTGATTTGCAAAAAGGGAAGCGGCTGGCTTTTGACCAAACATAAAAAAAGGGGGCTTGAATTCCCCGGGGGCAAAGCAGAATATGGCGAAACCATTGAGATGGCTGCAATAAGAGAGGTATGGGAAGAGACTGGCGGTCATCTTGCTAAGCTGGATTTTATTGGAGAATATGAAGTATCCGAGAAAGATGCATGTTTTGTAAAAGCCATTTTTTATGGAGAAATTAAGGAAATGGAGGAAAAGGGTGATTATCTTGAGACCGCAGGACCTGTGCTGATTGACGGTGACATATTAGCCTTAAGACGGGGCCAGGAATACAGTTTTATCATGAAGGATCAGGTAGTGGAAAAAGCTCTTCTTGAAATAGAAAAACGGCATGGAGAATGCCGTTTTTAAGATCCATTTTTGATTAGTTTTTTCTCTAACAGCTCTACAAGCTGATACATGATTGTCGCAAATACGGCAATGACGAGCAGCGAGAGCATTACGAGTGTAAAGTTAAATACTTGGAAGCCATAGATAATCATGTAGCCAAGCCCTTTTGAAGCGACAAGGAATTCTCCAACAATGACGCCGACCCATGAAAGTCCCACATTTACTTTTAGTGTTGAAATGATTACCGGAAAGGAAGAGGGAAGAATCGCTTCCTTAAAAATCTGGATCCTTGTAGCACCAAATGTCTGCAGCACTTTGACGTAATTGGGGTCAACCTCTCTAAACGAGGTATAAACCACGATGGTCGTGATGATGATGGAAATGATTGCTCCCATGGCAACGATGGATGTAAAACTCGGTCCCATGGCAACAATTAGGATTGGACCAAGAGCCACCTTAGGCATAGAATTCAGGACTACCAAATAGGGATCAAACACTTTTGAAAGAAATGGCGACCACCAAAGAATGGCTGCTAAAAGTGTCCCTAATACGGTTCCAAGAATAAATCCAAAAACGGTTTCTGACAATGTGTAGCCTAAATCTATAAATAAGGTTCCATCCTGGATTTTGATTAAAAACAGATTCCATACTTTAGAAGGAGAGCTGAAAATTAATGGGTCAACCCATTGAAGCCGGCTGCATATTTCCCAGCCGATGAAAAAGACAAGAAAAATGATGAGCTGGTAAAAACGCACCCATTTTTTTTCACGTTTTAATGACGATAGGTATCTCTGATGCAGTTCTTCAATGTTTGTTGGCTTCAAGGGACTCCAGCTCCTTCCATACAGTTTGAAATATCTCAGGATAGAACTCGTGATTTCTTGCATTAAATGGTGTTTGTTCTCTGATTTCCTTTGGAATATCAAAGGTTTTATGGAGCTTTCCCGGACTAGGTGAGAAAAGATATACCCGGTCGCTCATGGCAATTGCCTCGCCGATATCATGTGTGACAAGAATGGCTGTTTTTCCAAAGGATTTTAAGGTTTCTGAAACAAGATCCTCGAGCTTTAGCTTGGTTTGGTAATCCAATGCAGAAAATGGTTCATCAAGCAGCAGCAGCTTCGGTTCAGTAGCCAATGTTCTAACAAGGGCTACACGCTGCCTCATGCCGCCTGAAAGCTGTTTTGGATATTGGGATTCGACTCCCTGAAGTCCCATTTCTTTTAATAGATTAAGAGCATAGGATTTCTTTTGTGTATCAAGCTTATCGCCAATTTTTAACCCTAATAGAATGTTCTCTTCAATCGTTTTCCATGGAAATAGATAATCCTGCTGAAGCATATAGCCAATGTTTTCTCCAGCTGCCTCAATTTTATTTCCCTCTAAGGTGACTTCTCCGGCTGTTGGTGTTAATAAACCGGCGATAATGGAAAGCAAAGTGGTTTTTCCGCATCCGCTTGGGCCGAGGAAGGAAATAAACTCTCCTTCCTTAATCTCAAGCGAAACATCGGAGAGGGCTGTCGTGCTTGAGGTCTTTGTGAAATAAGTGTGATGAATTCCATGAATATTTAAAAAATCCATAGGAGCCCTCCTCAATTATTTTTTGAATCATGAGATTGTTATTTCATAACACTCTCAGCAATTTCAGTGTTAACGAGTGTCTTGTAGTCGACTCTTTCTGGAAGTTCGCCTGCTTCATCCATGATGTCAAGCAAGTTGTTCCAGCCGTCTTCTTTCAGCACAGGATTTGTTGCGTAGGACCCTTGGCTCTTATAGCGGTCAACAACCATTTCAATCGTTTCTAGGTCTGTATTGTCAAAATATCCTTGAATGGCTTCGGCAATTTCCTTTGCACTGTGGGTCTCAACCCATTGCTGTGCCTTATAGATTGCTCTAGTGAATTTTTCGACCGTTTCTTTATTTTCATCAATGTAGCTTTGCTTGGTCATAAATGAAGTGTATGGCAGATTGCCAGACTCCTCCCCGAAGGAGGCAACAATATAGCCTTTTCCTTCTTGCTCAAATACACTGGCTGTAGGTTCAAACAGCTGCACAAATTCTCCCGTGCCTGAGGCAAAAGCAGGAGCAATGTTTGCAAAATCAATGTTTTGGATTAAATTTGTATCCTGGTGCGGGTCAATGCCATGCTTTTTCAGCACATATTCACCGACCATCTGCGGCATGCCGCCTTTGCGCTGGCCAAGGAATGTGACGCCTTTGAGCTGATCCCAGGAGAAGCTGTCAATTTTCTCGCGGGATACAAGAAACGTTCCATCTGTTTGTGTGAGAGCGGAAAAATTAATGACAGGGTCATTGGAACCTTGGGCATAGACATAAATAGAAGTTTCCGAGCCGACAAGAGCAACATCGATGCTGTCAGACAGCAGCGCAGTCATCGTCTTATCTCCGCCGGCAGTCGTTGTCAGCTCTACCTTAAGCCCTTCTTCTTCAAAAAAGCCTTTGGAAAGTGCAACATATTGCGGGGCATAGAAAATAGAGCGAGTTACTTCGCCAATTTTGACTGTTTTCATTTCACTCTTACTACAGGCTGCCATGGATATAATAAGAATGGACGCTAGCAATAAGGAAATACTAAATTTCAGCCATTTTTTCACAGAATGACCTCCCTAATAAAAACATGTTAAGCTTTAAAGCCTACATTATCGTATGAATGGGCTAAAAATGTGTGAATGCCCAGATGATAAATATTTTTTACAGAAGTAATTTCTGATCATTTTGTCCCAATAAGGAGGTGTATAAGGTGGGCTTAATCATTAAAAAGAGACGTTTCCCTTCGCCGAATCCACATATTAAGCTGTCAATTGTGACTTATCAATCGGGTGATTTGAAAGTATTAGGGCTGCTGGCTGAACCAATCGATGAGGGACTTTATGATGGACTGCTTTATTTGCGGGGCGGAATTAAAAGTGTTGGACAGGTAAGGCCCGGACGTGTTGTGCAGTTTGCTTCTGAAGGGTTTATTGTTTTTGCTCCTTTTTACAGAGGAAATCAGGGCGGAGAAGGGAATGAGGATTTTGCAGGTGACGACAGGGAAGATGCATTTGCAGGATATAACCTCTTACAATCACACCCGAATGTGAAGGGTGTTCACCTATTCGGATTTTCAAGGGGCGGTGTGATGGCACTGCTGACAGCCATACAATTTCCTGAAGCTAAATCCATTGTTACATGGGGCGGGGTTACCGATATGTTTCTTACATATGTGGAACGAAAAGACTTAAGAAGAATGATGAAAAGGGTTATTGGAGGAACACCAACAAAGTATCCAGAACGCTATGAATTCAGAACTCCGCTGTATCAGTTGGAAAACCTGGAGGTTCCCGTCTTAATCATACATGGAAAGAAGGATCAAAACGTGTCTGTAGAGCATGCCTATCGGCTGGAAAAACGATTAAAGATGCTTGATAAGAAGGTAGAAGCTTGGTATTTCAAGGATTTCACCCATTACTTTCCGCCTGCAATTAACCGAAAGGTCGTCAAAGACTTATCGGCATGGATGAAAAGCCATATATAAAAAAAGGAATTGCCGCAGATCGGCAATTCCTTTTTTACAATGGGATTAAGCGGATGGTCCGCCTTTTTCAATAATCTCTTTAGAAACATTAGTAAACTTTTTGAAATTCTCGCGGAACTTCCCTGCTAATTCTTGTGCTTTTGATACATAAGCATCCTGGTCTGCCCAAGTTTTGTTTGGCTGAAGCACTTCATCAGGAACACCTGGAACATGCAATGGAATATCGAGGCCGAAAATTTCATCTTTTATTGTCTCAACATTGTTTAATTCGCCTTCTAATGCAGACTGAATCATTGCGCGAGTATATGGAAGCTTCATGCGGTTTCCAACACCGTATTCTCCTCCGGTCCATCCTGTATTAACAAGGAACACCTTCGCATTATGCTCATCAATTTTCTTGCCGAGCATTTCCGCATACTCTGTTGCAGGAAGCGGCAAGAATGGAGAACCAAAGCATGTAGAGAATGTTGCTTCAGGTGAAGTAATACCACGCTCTGTGCCTGCCAGCTTTGATGTATAGCCGCTTAAGAAATGATACATAGCCTGCTCTTTAGATAATTTTGCAATTGGAGGCAGTACGCCAAAAGCATCTGCAGTCAGGAATACAATAGTATTCGGCTGTCCGGCGACACTAGGATCTACGATATTATCAATAGCTTGAATCGGATATGCCGCACGCGTATTTTCTGTCAGTGTGCTGTCATCATAATCAGCCAGACGTGATTCAGTGTTTATTACTACATTTTCTAAAACAGCGCCAAAGCGGATAGCATCGAAAATTTGCGGCTCTTTTTCACGTGAAAGATTGATGCATTTTGCATAGCAGCCGCCTTCAATATTGAAAACACCGTTCGGAGACCAGCCGTGTTCGTCATCTCCGATTAAACGGCGGTTTGGATCTGCTGATAATGTTGTCTTACCTGTTCCGGATAGACCGAAGAATAAAGCTACATCCCCTTCAAGTCCTACGTTTGCTGAACAGTGCATTGGCAGAATGCCATTCTCAGGAAGAAGATAGTTCATGACAGAGAAAATAGATTTCTTAATTTCTCCGGCGTATTCAGTACCGCCAATAAGTACCGTACGGCGTTCAAAGGAAATGATGATAAATGTTTCAGAAGCAGTTCCATCCACTTTTGGATCTGCTTTAAAGTTAGGTGCTGAAATCACAGTGAATTCTGGTGTGTGCTCTAATAATTCTTCATCAGTTGGACGAATGAAAAGCTGATGGGAAAATAGATTATGCCATGCATACTCGTTAATAACCTGAATAGCGAGGCGATGTTTTTTGTCTGCGCCTGCAAATCCCTTGAAAACGAATACCTCTTCCTGTTCTTTTAAGTAGTCGACCACTTTATCATAAAGCTTGGAAAAGGTGTCTTCAGATATTGGCCGATTCACGCTTCCCCAATCAATTTTATCCTTAGAAGCTGCTTCTTCCACAATATATTTATCTTTAGGTGAACGTCCTGTATATTTACCGGTTGTTGCACAAACAGCGCCGGTTGAAGTCAATGATCCCTCTTTACGATTTAATACCTTTTCCACAAGCTGAGGAACAGATAGTTGAATTTGAATATTATTCCCTTTTAATAATTCAGTTAATTTATTTGGGATGCTAACAGAATTCATGGAATAAATACCTTCCTTTTTCCAAAATTATTTTTTGATACCGTTTTCGTATAAATAGTATAACACATTGGGATAATTAATCTATACTAATAATTGAATTTTTCTTGAAAAAATTTCATTAGCCTTATAAGGCTAATATAAGACATGAATCAGCTCAATTACGTTAATTAATGTACCATAATAATTAGCACGATACTAGGAAACAACTGGGAGTAACTTATTTATATAAAAGAAAAAACTAAAATTTCATAAAGATTTTATTGACATCTTTTTAGGCGATACGTTATGATTTTACCTTGAACGGATACTCTCTTATCCCGAGCTGGCGGAGGGACAGGCCCAATGAAGCCCAGCAACCTGCTTAGGTTTTTTTAAGCAAAGGTGCTAACCTGCTGCAAGGACAGGATTCCTTGAACGATAAGAGTGAAAGGCGCGAATCGTTTTGACTTCAACCTTTTCACAATGAAAAGGTTTTTTTGATGCAAAGAGGGGAATATTTTTTCTACTTTTAAAATTGTCCAGCTTCAGCGCCTAGCCCCTCGAGTCATAAGCCAAGCCGTCATGAAGGTTAAAGAGCAACCTTCCTGTCGTCTTGTCTTAGGGCCCGCAGGATGCGGGTCATGCAGGCGTTGCCACAGGACGTGGCGTTCATAGCCTGCGAACATTAATCGGGGCTGACCAAGGCGCTTCCGCTTTTCTAGTAATAAAAACCCTTCGTTAATTTCATACTAATTAGGGAATGAGTTCCGTATCAAATTGATATTTATATATATTAAGGAGGAAATCAGGTGTCAACAAAACGTCGTTTGTTTACTTCTGAATCAGTTACTGAAGGTCATCCCGATAAAATTTGTGACCAAATCTCTGATGCCATTTTAGATGCAATACTAGCTAAGGATGCAAATGCCCGTGTTGCTGCGGAAACTTCAGTCACTACGGGATTGGTGCTGGTTTCGGGCGAAATCACTACTTCTACATATGTAGATATTCCAAAAATTGTTCGTGAAACGGTAAAAGAAATCGGCTATACTCGTGCGAAATATGGATTTGATTCTGAAACATGTGCGGTATTAACTTCTATTGACGAACAGTCACCAGACATTGCTATGGGTGTTGATAAGGCTTTAGAAGCACGTGAAGGCCAAATGAGCGATGAAGAGATCGAAGCAATTGGGGCAGGAGACCAAGGATTAATGTTCGGTTATGCGTGCAACGAAACCAAGGAGCTTATGCCATTGCCTATTTCTTTGGCACATAAGCTGTCACGCCGTTTGACAGAGGTTCGCAAAGAGGATATTCTTCCATACCTTCGTCCAGATGGAAAGACACAGGTAACCGTAGAATATGATGAAAATAATCAGCCTGTCAGAATTGATACCATCGTTATTTCTACTCAGCATCATCCGGAAATTTCCCTGGAGCAAATTCAGAGAAATATTAAAGAGCACGTGATTAATCCTGTTGTTCCAAAAGAACTTATTGATGACAATACAAAGTATTTTATCAATCCTACAGGACGCTTTGTTATCGGAGGACCTCAAGGGGATGCCGGCTTAACAGGACGTAAAATCATTGTTGACACTTACGGCGGCTATGCTCGTCATGGCGGCGGCGCTTTCTCCGGAAAGGATCCAACAAAGGTTGACCGCTCAGCTGCCTATGCTGCACGCTATGTTGCAAAGAATATTGTTGCAGCCGGCTTAGCGGATCGTGTAGAAGTGCAGCTTGCCTATGCGATTGGTGTTGCCCAGCCTGTTTCCATTTCCATTGATACTTTTGGAACAGGAAACGTAGAAGAAGATGTACTTGTTGATCTTGTCCGCAAACATTTTGATCTTCGTCCAGCAGGAATTATTAATATGCTGAATCTTCGCCGCCCAATCTATAAGCAAACAGCTGCTTATGGACATTTCGGACGGACAGATATTGATCTTCCATGGGAGCGCACAGATAAAGCTGAACTTCTTAAGGGAGCATTATAATAGAAATATTAAAAGCGAGAGTACTTTATGTATCTCTCGCTTTTTTAGCATTTTATTTTTCTGTTTGTAAACTTTTATAATATTGGGCCTTCTCCGCATATTCCCGATTGACGCGCTCCATTTCTTTAATATCCTCAGGTGTAAGTTCGCGGATGACTTTGGCTGGTCTGCCGAAAGCAAGGGTGTTAGGCGGGATTTTTTTCCCCTGCGGGACTAAGCTTCCAGCACCAATGAATGCACCTTCCCCAATTTCTGCTCGGTCAAGGATGATTGATCCCATGCCGATAAGGGCTTTTTTTCGTACAATGCAGCTATGCAGGATAACCTGATGGCCAACAGAGACCTCGTCTTCTAGAATAAGAGGATTGTTAGGGCTTTGGTGGAGGACGGAATTATCCTGGATATTTACCTTCTTTCCAATAATAGTTGGGGCTACATCCCCTCTAATCACACTGTTGAACCAAACGCTGGATTCATCACCAATTTCAACATCTCCGGTGATGGTTGTGAAATCTGCAATAAAAGCAGATTTGGAAATTTTTGGATTTTCACCTTTATATGGATAAATCATCACATGCACTCCCATCTGTTTTATTTGATTTTAGCATAATGTCTTTTTAAATAGGAAAAATTGCTTTTTTTCAAGATTAAATTATGATGAAATAATCCTACTAAGATATACTTTATAATAAGGATTTGTTTCAACTTTAGGTTTTAGGAGGAAGATTATGTGGAAATGGGAAGCTGAAGGAGAAGCAAAAGCTGTCATTGTCATGGTCCACGGTGCGATGGAGCATCATCGCAGATATGGCTGGCTGATTGAAATGTGGCGTTTAGCAGGCTTTCATATCATTATGGGTGATCTTCCGGGTCAAGGGATGACAACAAGATCCAATAGAGGGCATATCGATTCTTTTGATGAATATATCCATGAGGTGAAGGACTGGATTCAAGCTGCCTATCAGTTTAATTTGCCTGTCTTTCTTTTAGGCCATAGCATGGGCGGTTTAATTTCTGTACGTCTGATGCAATTAGAAAGCCTGAATATATCCGGAGTCATTTTATCCTCCCCATGCCTAGGATTAATGAAAAAACCGTCCAAGCCAATGGATCTGATCTCACATGTATTAAATATCGTTGCTCCCGCCATAAGAGTGGATTCAGGACTGACTGTTGAGATGGCTACACGCAATGATGATGTGCGCGAAGCAGATTTAAATGATACGCTTTATGTGACTAAGGTTTCAGTCAGGTGGTACAGGGAACTAATAACAGCGATGAAACTGGCTTTTGAAGATCTTGATAAAACACAAAATATCCCGATGCTGGTCATGCAGGGCGGCGAGGATTTAATTGTTAATAAAAAAACCGTCAATGAATGGTTTAATCTTGTCCCTTTGTCCGAAAAAAGGTTTAAAGAATGGCCGAAATGCTATCATGAAATCTTCAATGAACCGGAAAGGGAAGACATTTTTGAGTATGCAAAGGATTTTGTCATCAGCCAATTAAAAACGATTGGGTATTATATTGAGTAATAAGCAAACCTAGCTTTATAGGATAGGGAGGTGCGGTAATATGGGTGTTCCTTCAATGCCTGTCAGTTTAATGTCTAGTGTTTATCGAAAAGTGCTGCCAGAGGTCCATAAGGAATTAAGTTACTGGAAAAAAAGAGCGGGAGAAATTCCAGATCCTGAATTGAGAAAACAAGCACTCGCCAGCATTAAACATAAAACCTTTCATTGTGAGGGCGGAGCAATTATGTCTTTAATGGCAAAAGAAAAATATGCTGCAGCTATTAAATTTATTGTGGCCTATCAGACAATCAGCGATTATTTGGATAATTTATGTGACCGGAGCACTTCACTTGACCCCGAAGATTTTACTGCCCTTCATGAGTCCATGTCAGATGCTTTATCAACAGACGCTATGCCGAAGAACTACTATCGGCTGCGGATGGAACAGGAGGACGGCGGCTATTTAAATGAATTATCCGCCGTCTGCCGGGAGGTCTTAACGGAAATTAAGGTCTATTCAGGCATTAAGGAATACTTGCTTGAGTTATGCAGGTATTATTGTGATTTGCAGGTACATAAGCATGTCAGAGTGGAAGAGAGGGTTCCAAGGCTTCAAGAATGGTACTCGAAATATAAAGGAAAGATTCCAGAAATGGAATGGTATGAGTTTTCAGCCTGTTCTGGTTCAACATTGGGAATTTTTTGCCTGATCTCCTATGCGTTAAGAGATGACTTTCAGCTGGAATACGCAGAAAAAATTCGCAAAGGCTATTTTCCATACATACAGGGCCTGCATATTCTGCTTGATTATTTAATTGACCAAGAGGAAGACCGTGCTGGCGGGGATTTAAATTTCTGTTTTTATTATGAAAGCGAGGAGAAGCTTTTTCGCAGGTTAAAACATTTTGTCGAAGAAGCGGACAAGCATACCCAGGGGCTGCCTCATAAACGCTTTCATCAGCTAATCAATCGAGGGCTGCTCGGTCTTTATTTATCAGATGAAAAGGTCCGCAAGCAGAGAAATGTAAAAAGGCTGGCGAGGGACGTCATTAAAACAGGCGGGTTTATTAGCTTTTTCTTCTATTTAAATGGCAGGGCCTACCGCGGCTTGCAAAAATGGGTACCGCAAAGCCTTGTATCAGCTATAACAGCGTGGAATCGATAAAAAAGATGAGCAAGGCGGAAAACCTTGTTCATCTTTTTTCAATTGCAATAATAAATGGCGGGCTATTCTTTTGATTAATAAATTGATATTTAAGAACATGTACATCCTTCTGATCTAATTGGGCAACATAATTCAGAAGGTGATCTCGTTCAATCTTTCCTTCTTCATGTCCATGATAAATGACTAGTACAATAAGCCCGCCTTGTGCCATAATGGGCAGCAGCTGGCTGATTGCTTCGATGGTTGTATCAGGCTTTGTCACAACTGTTTTATCACTGCCAGGCAAATAGCCTAAATTAAATATAGCTGCTGATATTTTTCCATGATGACCTTTAGGAATACATGAATGAAGCTGCTCATGACCTTTATGAAAAAGAGCTGCTCTATCTAAAAGCGAATGTTCTTCGAGGCGTTTTTTCGTGTTTAAAACCGCATCCGGCTGGACATCGAAAGCGTACACCATACCAGTTGAGCCAACAAGATTAGCTAGAAATAAGGTATCATGTCCGTTTCCCATGGTAGCATCAACGGCAATATCCCCATTTGAGGCAGCTTTTCCAAGCAGGTTCCGGGCAAATGGGAGAATTCCATCAAGTGTCATATACTTACCTCTGCTGGAGACCTTTGGAAATACTTACCTTGCCAGCTGCCTCTTCGCTTTAATTCATCATCAATGGCGTTAAGAACCTCCCACTTATTTACACTCCACATTGGACCAACCATCAAATCAATGGGGCCGTCACCAGTAATTCGGTGAATGATCATTTCTGGAGGAAGAATTTCCAGCTGGTCGCAAACGAGTTTGACATACTCTTCAAAGGACAGAAATTGAAGCATTCCTTTTTCAAATTGCTTCACCATCGGTGTTCCTTTTAAGAGATGCAGAAGGTGGATTTTTATCCCTTGTACATCCAGCTTGGCCACTTCCTTGGCAGTCTCCATCATCATTTCAGGTGTTTCTAGCGGAAGGCCGTTAATTATATGGGAGCAAACACGGATTCCATGCTTTCTTAGCTTGTTTACACCTTCAACATAACTTGGATAATCATGGGCCCTGTTGATAATTCGCGCCGTTTTTTCATGTACCGTCTGCAAACCTAGCTCCACCCATAGGTAGGTCCGTTCATTAAGCTCTGCTAAATATTCAACAACATCATCTGGAAGACAGTCAGGTCTGGTCGCAATAGAAAGTGCAACAACACCTTCCTGTTTCAGGACAGTTTCATATTTTTCTCTAAGGACGTCTACGGGTGCATGTGTATTGGTGAACGCCTGGAAATAAGCCATATATTTGCCGTCTTTCCATTTATGATGCATTTTTTCTTTTATATCATTAAATTGTTTCACAAGGTCATCTGCCCGGTTCCCGGCGAAATCGCCTGATCCGGCAGCACTGCAAAAAGTACAGCCGCCAAAAGCAACAGTGCCGTCCCGGTTTGGGCAGTCAAAGCCTCCATCAATAGCGACCTTAAATACCTTGTGGCCAAATTGGTTTCTTAAATGGTAATTCCATGTGTGATACCGCTTATCATCGGACGCAAATGGAAAAGGGTTGTTCTGATGCAAATCAGATACCTCCTTATTAGAAAAGCGCAGGGCGCCCGCTTAGCGGCGTATGGACTGGAGCCCTCCGACTGAGATAAAGGAAACACGAAGAGCGGTAGCGATTCGATGTTGACTTATCGTAGGGAGGTGGGCGGAAGTCGTCTCGCCGCTGGCGCCCGGAGCTAGACATTTCTCAAAGTGAAATTTTCAAAAACTGCTATACATAACAAACATAATCTTATCACGAAGATTCCCCGTATTCCAAATGTAAATGTTTCATCCAAACTTGCCAATAACTTTTTTCTATAGGAAAAAGCAAAATGAACAAACTAAGGAATGAAGCGCAATTGCTTCTGATAAGACCCATTCTTGATCAGGAGGGGAATCACATGGCAACTAGGGAATCTATGGATAATCTCATCCAGCAGTGTGAAAAAGCTATTGAATATGCAAACGAGCAGCTCGAAACATCAAGCATGCAAGAGCATTATAATGCAGGGGGATATACAGATGCCATGCAATCATTAGAAGAGGCCTATAATGATCTGGCAAAAATGGCCCTTAGCGCCAATGCCCAGCAGAGGGAAAGATTGCATCGCATGAGACTGCAGCTGCAGCAGCTGCAGAATCAAATGACCATTAACCCGACCTAAGGAGAGAGAATATTGGTTAAAAAACGATCCAAGCAAAATAACCCGGAACAAAAAACACGCAATCAGCATAACAGCAACGATGTAGAATTTGGCCAGGAATATGATGTTGTTAAAGCCGCAAAGAAGAAGTATGAAAAAAGCGGCGGACAAAAGGTCAAATCTAAATTTCATCCAGAGTAAGTTTGAGCCCTTTGAGCCCTCCTTTTGGAGGGCTCTTTTATTGCCTGCCTGACCAATTAAAAAGAAAATTCCGTGTATGTGAAAACCGGTGATTTTTGATTGCAAGGGCAGTGAAAAAGACATAAAATTTACTTTGGCATTCGAAATAAAAACAATTAAATGGATGTTTGAAGGAGGGTTTTTCATGCCGCGTGCTTTATGGCTTTTAATTATTGGGATGGCGGTGAATGTGACAGGCTCTTCTTTTTTATGGCCATTAAATACGATATACATTCATGATCATTTGGGCAGGTCGTTATCCATGGCGGGGATTGTCCTCATGTTAAACTCTGGGGCAAGTGTATTGGGCAATTTAAGCGGAGGATACTTTTTTGATAAAATTGGCGGCTATAAGTCGATTTTGCTAGGTGCGATCATCTCTCTGTTTGCCGTGTGCGGATTAATTTTTTGGAATGGCTGGCCGGGATATGTGGTCTTTTTAACCATCTTAGGCTATGGCTCAGGAATGATTTTCCCATCGATGTACGCGATGGCAGGCTCGGTTTGGAAAGAAGGGGGCAGGAAAGCATTTAATGCCCTGTATGTCTCACAGAATTTAGGTGTGGCGATTGGAGCAGCTCTTGGCGGCTATGTTGCCTCTTTTTCTTTTGAATGGATCTTTATTGCTAACACGATTATGTATGTGATTTTTCTTGGAATCGCATTGTTCGGATATAAAGGAATACAAACAGCTGCTGCTGTGCAAAGTCCAGCTTTAAAAAGTGCTCCTGTTATAAAAAATTACACAAGGCTTTATGCTTTGCTTATATTATGTGCGGGCTATAGTCTATGCTGGGTTGGCTATGTTCAGTGGCAGACAACCATTGCTTCCTTCACGCAGGAATTGAATATTTCATTAAGGCAGTATAGCTTCCTTTGGGCGATTAATGGCGCTCTCATCGTTTTAGGACAGCCGGTTGTTAATATGCTTGTGAAGCATATTAAATCATTAAAAACACAAATTAATATCGGTATTTTAATCTTTATTGTTTCATTTATTATTGCATCAGGTGCACAGGAGTTTTCAGCCTTTTTTGCAGGAATGGTTGTCTTAACGATAGGTGAAATGCTCGTATGGCCTGCTGTGCCGACAATTGCAAACGTATTGGCGCCGAAAGGAAGAGAAGGCTTTTACCAGGGCATTGTTAACAGCATGGCAACAGGCGGCCGGATGATCGGTCCGCTTTTAGGAGGCCTTCTCGTTGATATATACGGAGTTTCTATGCTTTTTGTAATTATCATTATTCTGCTTGCTATCTCGATGGTAACAACCGTCCTCTATGATAAAAAATTAAAGCAAATAAAGACTTATGCACATGCTTCCTAACCTGCAGAACTTGCAGGTTTTTTCTTATCTAAAAAAACGACTTCTGTAAAGAAGCTTTTTAGAATGAGCCATCTCGCCGGATATGCATTGATGAAATCCTCAATGAGGTCTTCAGATGGGATCAGAAGATACTGGATATGGGTCCGTGTTTTTTTTAGGTCATACAAAAGCGCATGGGGAATGGTGTAGTAGTCATTTAATTGATGCGGATTAAGCTTAACCGGCTCAATATGGTTTTCCTGCATATATGATATGGCCGCACATTTGTGCCTATCAAGCTGATCATTTGCGGGAATTAAATAAATACCCTTCAAGCTAAACACTCCTTTCCTAGTATCTTTTTAGCCAAAATAAATAAAAAAGATACTGCATCTTGAAAGTAAGTTATTGTATCAAAATGTTTCACCATTTCCGCCCAGGTACATATAATGGGTAAACAAATGACCTAACGCATATTTCCCGTTAAGATGAGCATACTTGCATCTTGATGGGAAATTATATACAATAGCACTAAAATAATTATTATATTTAGCGTTGATAAGGAGCAGTAATGGTATGGTGCCTCGAATCTAGAGAGTTGACGGATGGTGCAAGTCAACCAGGCTGGCCATGAACTCGCCTTTGAGCTGCAGGTGTGAATAAATATATTAGTAATGCTTGCCGTGGTCCGCGTTAAGGATGAATGAAGTGAGTGACTCTGTCACTAATGTGGGTGGTACCGCGGGAGTTCTACATAATCCTCTCGTCCCTTATTGGGGCGAGAGTTTTTTAGTTTTTTAGCGAACGAATATTCGGTTTAGGAGGAAAAGAAAAATGAGTTTCAATCATCAGCAGATTGAAAAGAAATGGCAAGCCTACTGGGAAGAAAATAAAACATTTAAAACAACTGAAGATAAAAGCAAGCGTAAATTTTATGCGTTAGATATGTTTCCATATCCATCAGGCGCGGGGCTTCACGTTGGCCATCCAGAAGGATATACAGCAACAGACATCCTTTCCCGTATGAAACGGATGCAAGGCTATAATGTTCTTCACCCAATGGGATGGGATGCATTTGGACTTCCTGCCGAGCAATATGCATTAGATACAGGCAATGATCCTGCGGAATTTACAGAAAAGAATATTAATACCTTCCGCCGGCAAATTAAGGCATTAGGTTTTTCTTATGATTGGGATCGGGAAATTAATACAACAGATCCGAACTATTACAAATGGACCCAATGGATTTTCTTAAAGCTATATGAAAAAGGTCTTGCTTATATTGACGAAGTTGCGGTGAACTGGTGTCCTGCACTTGGCACGGTTCTAGCCAACGAAGAAGTCATTGATGGAAAAAGTGAGCGAGGCGGCCATCCGGTGATTCGGAAGCCAATGAGGCAGTGGGTGCTTAAAATTACTGAATATGCTGACAGGCTTCTTGAAGACCTTGAGCTATTAGACTGGCCGGAAAGCTTAAAAGAAATGCAACGCAACTGGATTGGACGATCTGAAGGTGCGGAAGTAACTTTCCAAATTGAAGGTCATGAAGGTACCTTTACCGTGTTTACTACCCGTCCAGATACGTTATTCGGCGCGACTTATGCCGTGCTTGCACCAGAACATAAGCTAGTAGATAAGATCACAACGGATGAGCAGCGCAGTGCTGTTGATGCTTATCTTGATGAGGTTCAGAAAAAGAGCGATTTGGAAAGAACGGATTTGGCAAAAGAAAAGACTGGTGTCTTTACTGGAGCCTATGCCATCAATCCTGTAAACGGCGAAAATATGCCGATTTGGATTGCTGACTATGTATTAGCAAGCTACGGAACTGGTGCCATTATGGCTGTTCCTGGCCATGATGAGCGCGACCATGAATTTGCCAAGAAGTTTGGTCTTCCAATTGTTGAAGTCGTTGCCGGCGGTAATGTAGATGAAGAAGCGTATACAGGCGACGGGGAACATGTTAATTCAGATTTCCTTAACGGACTAAATAAAGAAGAGGCTATTTCAAAGATGATTGCCTGGCTTGAGGAAAAAGGAGTTGGCACGAAGAAAATTACTTATCGCCTTCGTGACTGGCTATTTAGCCGCCAGCGCTACTGGGGTGAACCAATTCCGATTATCCATTGGGAGGACGGTACGATGACAGCTGTTCCAGATGACCAGCTTCCATTGCTTCTTCCAAAGACACAGGATATTAAGCCTTCAGGAACAGGTGAGTCACCGTTAGCCAACATTGAAGATTGGGTGAATATCGTTGACCCAGAAACAGGCAAAAAAGGCCGCAGAGAAACAAACACCATGCCGCAATGGGCTGGAAGCTGCTGGTACTTCTTGCGTTTTATAGATCCGCACAATCATGAAGCATTGGCTGATCCTGAAAAATTAAAAGAGTGGACTCCGGTAGATATTTATATTGGAGGGGCCGAGCACGCTGTACTTCACCTTTTATATGCGCGCTTTTGGCATAAATTCTTATATGATATTGGTGTGGTGCCAACGAAGGAGCCGTTCCAAAAACTTTTCAACCAGGGAATGATTCTGGGTGAAGGCAATGAAAAAATGAGTAAATCAAAAGGAAATGTTGTTAATCCTGATGATATTATTGAAAGTCATGGAGCTGATACACTTCGTTTGTATGAAATGTTCATGGGACCGCTTGATGCGTCTATTGCCTGGTCAACAAATGGTCTAGATGGTTCAAGAAGATTCCTTGACCGCGTATGGCGTCTGTTCATGGATGAAGATGGCAGCTTAAATGGCAAAATTAAGGATACAGAGGAAGCAAACGCCCTTGAAAAGGTATACCACCAAACAGTGAAAAAGGTTACAGAAGATTACGAGGGCTTGCGCTTTAATACAGCGATTTCGCAAATGATGGTCTTTATCAATGAAGCCTATAAAGCAGACGTGCTTCCGAAGCATTTTATGGAAGGATTTGTAAAGCTTCTTTCTCCAATCACTCCGCACGTAGCAGAGGAGCTTTGGGAAAAACTTGGGGCTAGTGAATCCATTGCCTACGAATCTTGGCCAGCATTTGATGAAGCAAAGCTTGTGGATGATGAAGTTGAAATCGTTATTCAAATCAATGGCAAGGTAAAGGCAAAGCTTCGCGTTCCATCTGATGCCCAAAAGGATGCGCTTGAAAAGATTGCTATGGATGATGTAAAAGTCAAAGAACAAATTGATGGTAAAACAATTAGAAAAGTTATTGCCGTTCCAGGCAAATTAGTTAATATTGTAGCGAATTAAGCCAACATCCTAAGCCTAAATAAACATCCTCCAAAATTGCGTTTTTGGAGGATGTTTTTTAATATAGGTGTAGCAACCTAATGATATGAAAGAAAGGAAGTCTTTAATGGAAATCCCAGAAATTACAACGGAAGAATTAGAAAAAAAATTGGCCGCTGGAGAAAAACTTGCTCTTGTAGATGTAAGGGAAGATGAGGAAGTGGCACATGGCATGATTCCAGGGGCTAAGCATATTCCAATGATGCAAATTCCCCAGAACTTGGACTATTTTGACAAAGATAAGGAATACATATTTATTTGCCGCTCTGGGGGCAGAAGCACCAATGTATGCCACTACATGCATGAACAAGGCTACAAAGTCCGCAACATGACTGGCGGCATGATGGAATGGAAGGGCGAAACAAAATAACAAGAATAAATATTGATTATTCTGTCAATGATGATGGCAAAGGTGGAAATTGTGAGGAAGGTGCCGGAGTTGATCCAGGTTAAGTTGTTTGATAAGGAGCATGAGAAGGATCTTGAGTTGGAGATGAACCGATTTCTGCAGCGCATTGAGGAAAAAAAGCTGATTGATATTAAGTACAACATTGCGGCAATGAATGAGGATGATGAAGAACAGATTTACTGTTTTTCAGCAATGATTATTTATCGAGCCTGAGGAAAACTCAGGCTCGCTGCTATTGTACACTTAAAGCTGCATTGGTTCCTGCCAGTCTGCCGGTAACTAGTGCAGAGGTAATATTATATCCGCCTGTATACCCATGGATATCAAGCACTTCTCCACAGAAAAACAGCCCGTCCATAAACTTAGATGCCATTGTCTTAGGATCGATTTCTTTGACAGAAACGCCTCCCCCAGTAACAAAGGCTTTTTCCAGTGGGAGTGTTCCATTGACTGCAAACTCAAATCCTTTGCATAGATGGGCAAAGACTCTTATTTTTTCATTTGAAATGGCAGCCCCCTGTGCGGTAGGATCGATATCGCTTTTTTCAAGCAAAAAAAGAAGATATCTTTCTGGGATAAAGCCCTTTAAAACATTTTTTATGCTTTTCTTGGGCTCTGCTTTTAGTTTTGCTGTTATCTCCTGATATAACGGCTCTTCTTTTTGGTCAGGAAGGGCATCAATCCGCACCATAACCTCTTGAAGGTTCCATTTTTTCATCGCTTTGACAACGAACTGGCTGCAACGCAGTACTGCAGGTCCACTAATGCCAAAATGTGTGAAGATCATATCCATGCGATGGGCGATAACTGCTTTTCCTTTTGGGTTGAGCACACTGAGTTCCACCGCTCTTAGGGAGAGTCCCTGCAGAGTCTTTTCTTTAATAAAAGGTTCAGCAGAGGTAACAGGAACTTCTGTAGGAAATAATTCCGTGACCGTATGGCCAGCTTTTTCTGCCCATGCATATCCATCGCCAGTTGAGCCGGTATGAGGGACGGATTTCCCGCCAACAGCAATGACAACCGATGCTGCATCAATGGTTTCACCATTCTTCAATTCAACTGCCCTGACTTTGCCATTTTCATAATGAACATCCGCCACAGGGCAATTCGTTTTTAAATCAACATTCAATTGGGCAAGTCTGGATAGAAGGGCATCAACGACAGACTGTGCTTTGTCGGTGACAGGAAACATCCGCCCATGATCCTCCTCCTTAAGCTGTATGCCCAGGCTTTCAAAGAAAGATATAATATCTTCGTTATTAAAAATGGAAAAAGCACTGTAAAGAAAGCGGCCATTTCCAGGAATATGCTTAATGATTTCATCAATGGGAAGCCTATTGGTGACATTGCATCTTCCCCCGCCAGATATGGCGAGCTTTCTGCCTAGCTTATTTCCTTTATCTATGAGCAGCACCCTGGCACGGTTCTCCGCTGCTCCAATGGCAGCCATTAAACCAGAGGGTCCGCCGCCTATAACAACCACATCATATTTCATATATTCACCAACTTCAAAATAAGATCTTTATTATTATAGCGAAAGAATGGATGGAATCATAATTTCTTTTGGTTCTCTGCTTGTTTAAAATGAAACTAGAAATCTAATAGGAAGAAGAGTAAACTACAAATAGTGTGCAAAAATGTTATCCCAGATTAACGGGCAAGAAGTCCCCGCTGGTTGAATTTTCACTTTATCGTTATTTTAAGGAGAAGAGATTATGTCATCAAAGCTCTTAAGGGGCACGTTTATCTTAACATTAGGCACCATTATATCAAAGGTGCTGGGTTTATTTTATGTTATCCCGTTTTATCATATTGTCGGCGACGATGGTAATGCTCTTTACCAGTTTGCTTATATTCCATATACAATTTTTATCAGTATTGCCACAGCGGGTGTTCCATTGGCAGTATCGAAATTTATTTCGAAATATAACGCCATTGAGGAATATGCCGTGGGGAGAAGGCTATACAAATCAGGGCAGATTGTGATGCTTGCTTCTGGGATTATATCATTCCTTGCCTTATATATGCTTGCACCTGTAATTGCAGAAATAAGTCCTCATGATGAAATTGTCACGGTAGAAGATGGCACGACAGTTATTCGGGCTGTCAGCTTTGCGCTTATTCTTGTCCCAATTATGAGCTTGACCCGCGGCTTTTTCCAAGGACACCAATCAATGGGCCCATCCGCCCTGTCCCAGGTCATTGAACAGATTGTCCGGATTGGTTTTGTCCTCATCGGAGCCTATGTTGTCTTGCATGTAATTGGCGGCAGCCTTGTTTCGGCCGTCAGTGTTGCTACATTTGCTGCTTTTATCGGTGCAATTGGCGGCCTTGCAAGTCTTGTGTGGTATTGGTATAAAAGAAAGCCATTTCTAGATGAGCTGCTTGCTCAAGATAAAGGAACAATAGAAATTTCTCTTAAGGACATGTATAAGGAAATTATCCTTTATGCCGCACCGTTTGTATTTGTCGGCATTGCCAATCCGCTCTTTCAATTTATTGATCAATTAACATTCAGCAAAGCCATGGATTCTATTGGGCTTGCAAAAGAAGCAGTAGGATCCTTTGCCGTTTTAAACTTTCAGACACATAAGCTTGTCATTATTCCTGTATCTTTAGCAACTGCCTTTTCACTGGCACTAGTGCCCAGCATTACAAAGGCTTTTGTTGAAAATGACCGCTCAAGCTTGAACTATCAGCTTAATCAGGCTTTCCAAGTATTACTGTATTTAACGCTTCCGGCTGCTATGGGACTTTCCCTTTTAGCTGAACCCGTCTTCACGATGTTTTACGATCATAAAGACCTGGGAACTGAAGTGTTAAGAGCCTATGCGCCAGTTGCTGTTTTATTTGCTTATTTCCTAGTAACTGCGGCTATCCTTCAGGGAATCAATGAACAACGGTTTACTGTATTAAGCCTTTTGACAGGGCTGTTAATTAAGCTTAGCTTAAATATCCCTTTCATTAAGTTATTTGAAACAAACGGGGCAGTTTATGCTACAGCAACTGGCTATCTGGCGGCCATTTTAATCAATCTTTTTGTGATAAAAAAATTTGCTGACTACCCATTTAAGCTCGTTATAAGAAGAAGCGTGCTCATTATCATATTTACAGCACTGATGCTTATGGGAGCGGGGGCAGCATACAAAATTCTTACATTATTTCTTTCACCGGAAACGACCTTCTCTGCCCTTTTAATTGTGAGCATTTGTGCGATTGTCGGGGCGGGAATCTACTTTTATCTAAGCTTTAAAACAAGGCTAATTTATTATCTATTTGGAGAAAAAGTAGATAGGGCAATGAAAAAACTGCGATTGCGCTCATAATAGGAGGAAGCAAATGCGAATAGATAAATTGCTGGCCAATTTAGGCTATGGCAGCAGAAAGGAAGTTAAGAAGCTTCTAAAAGATGGAATTGTTATAGTGAATGATCAAAAAATTAAGGATCCAAAGCAGCATGTCGACCCTAAGAAGGACGCCGTTATTATTAATGGCGAAACAGTCGATTATAAGGAGTTTATTTATCTGCTGATGAATAAACCGCAGGGGGTCATCTCTGCAACAGAGGATAGTGAGCATGAGACGGTTCTGGATTTATTGGAAATGGAGGATGCTATTTATTCTCCTTTCCCCGTTGGACGCCTTGACAAAGACACTGAGGGCCTTTTGCTGTTAACAAATGATGGCCAGCTTGCCCATCGCCTGTTATCTCCGAAAAAGCATGTGCCGAAAACTTACTTTGCTGTAATTAATAGTGAAGTAACAGAGGAGGATGCTGAGGCTTTTAAAAAGGGAGTTGTTCTGGACGACGGATATAAAACCAAACCGGGAGAATTGAACATCCTTAAATCCGGACTGACATCAGATATTGAACTGACAATCACAGAAGGAAAGTTTCATCAGGTTAAAAGAATGTTTGAGGCTGTTGGAAAACGGGTTATGTATCTGCAAAGAATTTCAATGGGGCCGCTGAAGCTTGATGAATCACTTGAGCCCGGGGAATATAGAGAACTCACTGATGAAGAACTCGATCAACTATTGAGCTATGAAGTAAAATGAAAAAATCGCCATAGGCGATTTTTTTCGTATATGATTCTTATTCTGGCCATTTCAAATTCACTTAGGATGACATTTTTACTTTTCGATTGGTAGTTGTCCATTTTCCTCGGCTAGGGCTTTTTACTAAATCGTTATACACGAGTACATTCAGATCCCTTTGAATCGTGCGAGGAGTAATACCAAATTCCTCTACAAGCTCCTGAGTTGTTACAGTTCCACGCTTATTAATAAACATGTAGACGGACTTGATACGGTTTAACATCCGGTTAGTTGAAGGTTTCAAAGAACCACTCCCTATCCTTTTTTCAAACCAATGGCAATATCCTGCAACCGGCAGCTTAGTTGAAGAAACAAGTTCTTCAAGCATATGTAGTTTTCTTTTCCACAGCCATCTCCTTTTTCAGGTGATTTCTTAAAATATCATCCTTTATTAACATTGTACCCCGATTTTTTTGCAAATTCTACAATCTTGTGAAATTATCAAAATTTTATTGGATATTCCTTCCTCCTTTTCTTTTTTTACAATAATATGTTGCAAGGTGCTTGGAATATGTTTGAAAATTTGGATATATTAAATATTTCTTATCGATAAAAAACTTTTCCAAGTTTTAATCGTAATATTAATCAGGAGGTTAGGAGATGACGTTACTACATGTAAATATAAAAAGGTCAGGTTATGAAAAGGAAAAGGCGATCATTCGCAATGTTTCATTTGAAATTGGCGAAGGTGAGCTTATCGGATTGATTGGACCGAATGGTGCGGGAAAAAGTACAACCATTAAGACCATATTAGGTCTTTTGGAAAATAAAGATTCGGAAATATCTTTTCGGAATAACGCAACCTATTCATATATTCCGGAACGGCCAATCTTTTACGACGAACTCACTCTTTGGGAACATCTTGATTTTATTTCTGCTGTTGAAGGAATCGACAATAAAAAATACAAGTGTCAGGCACGGGAATTGCTCGAGCGTTATAAATTAGCAGAACATGCCCACGAATTCCCCAGAACCTATTCAAAGGGAATGCAGCAAAAAGCAATGCTGATTCTAGCGATGATCACAGAGCCGGACGTCTATATTATTGATGAGCCTTTTATCGGTCTGGATCCTGATGCAATGAAACTTTTTCTCGCATCTATCGAACAGGAGCAAAGACGCGGGGCGGGAATCCTGATGTCCACACACGTACTGGATACAGCAGAGAAGGTGTGCGGGAGATTTTTAATCATACATAACGGCACTTTGCAGGCCTCAGGGACGCTTGAAGAGATAAGAACCCAATGCGGTCTCCCTAACGCAAGCTTATATGATTGCTACCATTACATTGCGCATGGGTCAAAAGATGAGTAGCAGACAGATATTCACTTCGCGGCTGATCAAAGGATGGAAATATCAATACGGTGTCATCCGCTCCATCGCCGATTGGACGATTATGCTTTATCTCGTTATTCCGTTCACAATTATTTCTGTGTTGATCTATCGGTCCTGGTGGCTTGAAACACCTGTGTGGCTGGAACATATTCCGTTAATTATTCTATATTTGGTTATCTATGCTTTTTCCTGGAGCGGCAATATTCATACCCTTGTGGAGGAAGCGGATAAGGTATTTTTAATTAGGGATCGAAATCTCTATTATGGCATGAAAAAATGGGGCTATGCCTTTTCGCTGATTGTTCAAATGTTTGCTTCGGCAATGCTCATCGGATTAGCCCTGCCATTTTTAAGAAATCTCTATCACCTGGATTGGCAGGAAATATCCGTTTGGCTCTGGTATTTTATTGCCTTAAAGCCGGTGATTCTATATTTAAAATTTCAATTAAGAAAAATAGACAAAAGGCTGAAGAAACTAGGTGCTGGATTTCTGCTGTTTATCCTTTTAAGCTGGGTGAGCCAAGGGATTTTTTATGTCTGGGATAAAGGAGCTTTTCCTTTTATCTACTTATTTGGCGCTGCCGCGGCTGCTGTCTTCATTTTTCTGACTTTAAAACTATTAATAAAGATCTCTGCGATCGAGCATGAGATTGATATGGGAATGAGAGATAGAACAAAGTATATTGAATTAATTTTTACGGCTTCTTACGATATTGAAAAACCTATATATATGCCAAAAAGAAGCAAGCCATTGCTGTTTCGAAAATCAAAGGTGGTCTTTAGAAAACGCACAAAAATAAATGGATTTTTGGAGCTGTTTATAAAAATATTTATTCGAAACTACTCCTATATCGGCGGGTATTTTCAAATGATCTCGATTACGTCGGCTGCTTTGGTGATCATACCGCCCTATTGGATCAAAGCTATTATTTTTGTAGGGTTCCTCATTATGATGTATTCTTGGCTTGTTGCCATCTGGGATAGGATTACCTTATCCAACCCGATTCATAGACACTATCGGGAAAGTATCTCCTATTTTTCTGCAAGAAATAGGGCAGTTCGTATCTTATTTGTTTTGGCCATTGTCATTCTTGCCATAATAATGATGGGCTGGATATCTGTCATGTCTTATTTTAGAGGCTATTTTTAAAGGAGGGTTCTAAAAATGGGCGAAATAGATTGGATAAAAGAAGTGGAACAAAGGAAAGAGGCCTTGATTGAAGACGCGAAAGGTCTTTTGCAAATAAAAAGTGTTCTTGATGAAGAAAATGCAACAGCGGATGCACCCTTAGGCGAAGGCGTAAAGGAAGCCCTTGATTATATGCTTCAGCTTGGTGAGAAAGATGGGTTTATCGCCAAAAATGTTGGGAATGTTTCCGGGCATCTGGAGTTTGGCCAAGGGAAAGAGATTATTGGAGTTCTTTGTCATGTAGACGTGGTGCCTGAAGGGGATGGCTGGTCAAGCGACCCATTTGGTGCTGAGATCAGGAATGGAAAGATTTTTGCCAGAGGGGCCATTGATGATAAAGGGCCGACAATGGCAGCCTATTATGCAATGAAAATTGTAAAAGAGCTTGGCCTGCCATTAAAAAAGCGTGTGCGGATGATTATCGGTACAGATGAGGAAAGTGATTGGCGCTGTGTAGAGCACTATTTCAAGCATGAAGAAATGCCGGCCATGGGTTTTGCCCCGGATGCTGATTTTCCGATTATATATGCAGAAAAAGGAATCTCTGATTTTGACCTCGTGCAAAAGGATGCCATTGACAAAGGATGCGAAAACGAAAAAATCGAGGTCATTACTTTTCAATCTGGCAGAAGGTACAATATGGTTCCCGACTTTGCTAAGGCTTCCCTCGTTGTAAAAGGAGAATCAACCGAGATCATACAAAAATATACAGATTTTCTTAAACAGCATGAACTGAAGGGCCAATTTTATGTGGAAAATGGCGAGCTGGTTCTCGAAGCAAAAGGGATATCTGCCCATGGAATGGAGCCTGATCATGGAAAAAATGCAGGCTTATATATGGCAAAGTTTTTATCAGAATTGCTGCTGGATGGACAAGCCAAGCGCTATGCTGATTTTGTTATCCGATATTTTTGGCAGGATTCGCGAGGGCATAATTTGGGCATCGCCTATTCTGATGATATTACAGGCGATCTAACCATCAATACCGGAAAGCTTTCATACGAAAAGACAAGCGGCGGAAGACTTGGGTTGAATTTACGCTACCCTGTCACCAGCCAAATGGATGAAATTAAAGCGGTGCTCGAAAGGCTTTTGGCTAATGAAGGTTTTGCACTTGAAAACTTCTCAGATTCTAAGCCGCACCATGTCGATGAAAAAAATGTGCTGATTCAGACATTAAAAAAAGTGTATGAAGAACAGACGGGGCAAACAGCGAAGTTAATTGCCATTGGCGGCGGGACCTATGCCCGTTCATTAGAGTCTGGTGTTGCCTTTGGACCATTATTCCCCGGAAGAGATGACATCGCCCATCAAAAGGATGAATATATGTACATTGAGGACCTTTTAAAGGCAACAGCTATTTATGCCCAAGCGATTTATGAGCTGGCAAAGTAATTTATCTAATCATTAACTTAACTGCTGTTAATCTAGCAGGAAGAACCAGTGTATCGGGCTGGTTCTTTTTTCGTGCGCAAACATTTGCTAAAATAAGTTAAATAAGTTAAACGGAGGTTCGTAATGGAAAATAGTCCGCATTTCTTCTTTGCTGTGAGTTTGCCAATAGAGACAAAGCAGCAAATTGAAAACGCATGTCTTGGTTTAAAAGAACTTTTACCATTTAAACGCTGGGTTCATCATGAAGACTACCATATTACGCTTGCTTTTTTAGGGTCTGCACCAAATGATAAACTTCTCCTTGCCAAGGAACATGTCAAAGAAGGATTACATGGACAGCCTGGTTTTTCCCTGAAGATGCATAGTATTGGAA
This sequence comes from Cytobacillus sp. MT66, assembly GCF_058792595.1. Classification (NCBI taxonomy): domain Bacteria; kingdom Bacillati; phylum Bacillota; class Bacilli; order Caryophanales; family Bacillaceae; genus Cytobacillus; species Cytobacillus sp. MT66. Next base: position 161,483 of record NZ_JBXAFB010000009.1, on the reverse strand, counting down.
CCTTTGGCAAAGCAGATTCGCCAAGGATATTTTGGGCAGATACATATGAGGATAACAAGCTTGCTGATATACGCAGCATTGTCTATCATGCTTGTACAGATGCAGGATTTGAACTGGAAAAAAGGCCATTTCGGCCCCATATTACGCTGGCGAGAAAGTGGGCAGGAGACGAGCCGCTGCACAAAGAGTTATTGGAAAAATATAATCCTTTCAAACAGTCATCAATGTCTTTTTCAGCAAATGAAGTGGTTTTATATCAGACACATTTAGACAGGACGCCAAAATATGAAAGGATTGCCACCTTTCCTTTATCGTCCGAATAAACTAATTATACAGAAGAACACTTAAAAAGGATTATGTGGAATAAAATGGGGTAAACAGAGAAAACGAGGAATGAAAAAATGGGACAGCTGATTAAATTGCAGGATTATGTTTCACGCTATGAACAGGATATTTATCTATATCCTTCACGTTTTGTAAGACTTAAGAAACAGCATTGGGAGAAGCTGAAGATGGCTTGGGAAAATAACGATCATGCCATCTTTTCTCCAAGTGTGGAATTGCAAACGAAGAACAACGAATGGCATACGGAAGAAAAACAGCCTTTTATTAGTAAAATAAAGGGATTTCTCAAACCTGGAAAGCAGGAAGAAGAGGAGGATTCAGCACCGCAAAAAACAGCTATAGAAGAGACAGGGGAACAAGAGCCCTTTAAATTCGAGACCAATTTTTCCTATCGGCCTGATACTGTCGAAGATCTGAAATATCAATTTCTTGATCAATTATTTCGCTTTCAGATGAAATGGGCCAGTTCAACAATCCTGGAAAAATCGTTCGTTGAGAAGAAATTTTATTATGATACAAGATTAAAATATTTTCTGCAGAGATTTCCTGATACCTATCTTGTTCTCTTTAAGCCGCTATTTTTATTAAAAAAGGCACCGATTGAGCTCGAAACTATGATGATCGGACCTACGGGTATCTGGTGCGTGAGCTTCCTTGAAGAGGAGGATATGTCTGTATTTCTTGGATCAAAAGAAAAGTTTTGGGTGAAACGCGGAAAAACGGAGGAGAAAAGGGTTCTAAACCCCCTTCTAGCTTTAAACCGGACAGGTAAAATTGCTCAGCAAATTTTAAAATTAGAAGGAATTGATTTTCCAGTTTATAAGCTATTAATATCTCGGAACGGCTATATCGATTTTCCATCTTCGCCCTATGATATTCAAATTATTGAAAAGCGAAATTACGAGGAATGGTTTAGCAATATGAGGAAATTGCGCTCTCCGCTTAAGCACGTCCAGTTAAAAGGTGCCAAGGCCCTGCTGCAGCACTGCCAAACAACCTCCATCCGAAGGCCAGACTGGGACTAATGTGTTTAGCGCGCTAAAGCAACGGGGGCCTGACCCCCAACAGTTTACAGCGTTAAAGCAACGGGGGCCTGACCCCCAATGGTTTACAGCGTTAAAGCGTGGAATTTGCCGGAAAAGGGTGTTGTGTAAATGGATTCCATGGAACGTGATTTTTATGCTTATTTAGATGAATTGGACATTGTTACTGTGCTGATCCCATTTGGTAATCAGAGGGGCAGTTCTGTTACTTTTTGTTTAAAGGATGATCGCAGTGGTCGATTATCTCAGTTGGATATTATCGAGCAGATTCCTTTAAAGGATGCCATGAAATATATTTGCCGTCTTAATGAGGAAATTGAGATTGGCGAACAATATTGGGTTATTGACGAGCACGGGCAAAAAACAGACATGCAAATCGGAGCGGTTATTCGAACGCAAGAATTTGATGAGAGATTCTTCTATGATGGTCCCCTCGGTATTTCTTATTCTAAGGAAACAACAGAGTTTCGCCTTTGGGCGCCAAGTGCGTCTGATGTGCGTCTTAGGCTTGTTGCTCCTGACAGCCATAATGAACATGCTAAAGAATATCCATTAACGCGAAAAGCTAAAGGTGTCTGGGTAATTCAAATTAGCGGGGACCTGGAAGGTTTTCGCTACTATTATCTTGTATGTGTGAATAGGCAATGGAAAGAAGCTGTTGACCCCTACGCATCGGCTGTCAGCGTGAATGGGGAACATGGAATGGTCATTGATATGAAAAAAACGAGACAGCAAAAACCCCCTTTGCCCCCATTAGACCTTCCTGGCGATGCAATTATCTATGAAACCCATATAAGAGATCTCACGGTGCATCCCAATAGCGGGATAGTCAAAAAAGGAACCTATCTTGGTGCAGCTGAATTAAACACGATGAATGGAAAGGGCATGGCCACAGGCCTATCCTATATGAAAGAGCTCGGTGTGACCCATATTGAATTTCTTCCTGTACATGATTTTGCCGGAGTAGATGAGCACAACGTTACAAGAGAATACAATTGGGGCTATAATCCGCTCCATTTTAATGCGCCAGATGGGAGTTATTCGTCAGACCCGGCGAATCCTTATGCAAGAATTAAAGAATTAAAGAAACTGATACGTTCCATCCATTCACAGGGACTTAGGGTCATTATGGATGTCGTTTATAATCATGTCTATATTAGAGAGTCATCATCTTTTGAGAAAATTGTTCCCGGGTATTTTTTTCGCCACGATTCTTACGGAATGCCGTCGAATGGAACAGGGGTGGGCAACGATTTTGCTTCGGAAAGACTTATGGCAAGAAAGTTCATTATTGATTCCTGTCTATTCTGGCTAAAGGAATATCAGATTGATGGGTTCCGTTTTGATTTAATGGGGATTCTTGATGTTACGACTATGAATCAAATCAGAAAAGCCGTTCATTCCATTGATCCAGATGTGCTGATAATTGGAGAAGGCTGGGACTTGAATACCCCGATTCCGCAGCATCAAAAAGCAAACATCCGCAACCAGGAAAGACTCCCCGGGATTGGTCAATTTAATGATTGGTTCAGGGATACGATTAAAGGAAGCACCTTCAATCTTTATGATAGAGGATACGCACTTGGAAATGAATATTATTATCAGGCAGCAAAAGAAGTGCTAGCAGGGAGCATCGGTATAGAAAAAAAGGAAAAAGGGCTGTTCGATTCACCGCTGCAATCGGTTAATTATGTGGAATCACATGACAATCATACATTATGGGATAAACTTTCGGTTTGTTCAAAGAATTTGACAGAAGAGATGAGGATGAAGCAGCATCGGCTTGCGACCGTCATGGTCCTCCTTGCACAGGGAATCCCGTTTTTGCATAGCGGACAGGAGTTCTTCCGGACAAAGCAAGGAATTGGCAATAGCTATCGCTCATCTGATGAAATTAATCAGCTGAATTGGGATCGGAAAAATAAATATATTAAAAACGTCCAGTATATTCATGGGATGATCAGGATTCGAAAGTCCCATAAAGCCTTTAGGCTCACCAAGGCAGAGTTTATTCGATCACATATGAAATTTTTGCCCCTGGAGGCTCCTGTTATTGGGTTTACTCTTAGTGATGTAGGGGCATATGGGAAGTGGGATCGCATTATGGTCATTTTGAACCCCAGCTTCGAACAGAAAACGTGTGAAATTGAAGGAATATGGGAGGTTCTTGCCGATGAAAATCGCTCAGGAACCGTACCGATAAGAAGCGCTCAAGGGCCGATAAAGCTGTTGCCCATCAGTTCGTATGTTTTCGTACAATAATATGGCATGTAAGCTTTTCTATAAATAGCTTGACGGCTTAAGCATGTTGGAGCTAAAATTTATTAAGATAGCTATTGTGGGAAAGGGAAACAATAGCTTTTTTTCTTTTATTCAATCCTGCTTTTTGCAGGTTTGCTACTAAATTGCAGGTGAACAATGTTGGAATATTTATTTGGACAAGAGTGGGAGATAAGTCCCGCTGGGGGCGCGACTGGGGAAGCTTTTGTCGCTAAACACGAAGAAAACAAGCTATTCCTAAAAAGGAATTCTTCTCCTTTTCTTGCCGTACTTTCTGCAGAAGGTATTGTGCCAAAGCTTATTTGGACTAAGAGGCTTGAAAACGGCGATGTTATAACAGCACAGCAATGGCTAAATGGAAGAGAGCTTAAGCAATCTGAGATGAACCATAAAAGAGTGGCAAGCCTCCTAAGAAAGATCCACAGTTCAAAGCCTCTGGCCACCATGCTTAAAAGAATCGGAAAAGCTTCGATAGGTCCTGAAATGCTTCTTCAGGCAATTGAGGAAGGGCTGGATGCTGATCTTAAAGAGCATGTCATGGTTTCCAAGTCAATTGAATTTTTAAAAAATGAAGTTGAAAATATCCAATGTGAAGAAAAGACTGTTTGCCATTGCGATGTCAATCACAACAACTGGCTGCTGACAGATGACAACCAGCTGTTCTTAATTGACTGGGATGGAGCGATGATCGCAGATCCTGCCATTGATTTGGGCATGTTATTATACTGGTATATCCCTAAACAGGAATGGTCTAATTGGATTGAACTCTATGGCAAGACCTTAACAGAAGATCTGATGTTTAGGATGAAATGGTATGTCATTGCTCAGACCCTGACTTCGATTCAATTGCATAAGAACAAGCTGAGGCTGGCAGAAATGAATAAATCGCTCGAATTCCTTGATGTGCTTTACGAGTCTTAAGAAAATTGATCAATACTGCTAACCCATTGTGACAAATTTTGCTGATGGGATTCAATATGATCATCAAGGTGCGGAGTATTGACTCCGTTTTGACTGTAATAATAAATTTCTTCTAATGTTGCAAGTGTCTCGCTATCCAATTCTGGATGAGTCGTCATTAAAGATTTGACCAGCCGCTGTAATTGCTGGCATTCAGAAACAGATCCGCAACAATCGGCTTGATGGTTGCTTAATATATCTTTTAACAGATTCAGCTTATCCTGATGGCTGATCGGCATAATCTTGAATCTCCTTTCTTCTTTTGAAAGCAGAAATTTTAAAAGGATTCACATGTTAGGTTGTGAATCCTTTTTTAATTTATGCATGCGTGCGCAGTTTAATAAGGAAAGTTAAACTTTCAATTTCCGGAATTGGCCATCTATTGGCTTCTGCCTTTAAACTTGCATCTTGCATCCAAGGTTTTCGCGTGATATTGTTTGAACGAAATACATTTTAGGAGTTGTAAAGAATGCGTCAAAGAAACAAGCCATGGGCGAAGGAAAAACTTGCAAGCTATCCGCAATATGTCATTTCCTCCCCTGAAAGCTATAAAGGAAAGTGGCAGGAGGCTTTTGAAAAGGAGCAGCCGCTGCATATTGAAATTGGCACAGGAAAAGGCCGCTTTATTACTGGAATGGCAAAAGAAAATCCGCATATCAACTATATTGGCATCGAACTCCAGGATAGTGTGATCGTGACTGCGCTCGATCGGATCATTGAGGATGAGCTGCCTAATATCAAGCTAATCATTGTCAATGCTGAAGATCTCCAGAAGTTTTTTGAACAGGGAGAAGTAGACCGTGTCTATTTAAATTTCTCCGATCCATGGCCGAAAAAACGTCATGCCAAAAGAAGATTAACCTATAAAAACTTCTTGCAGATATACGAAAACATCCTTGTTGATGAAGGAGAAATCCACTTTAAAACGGACAATCAGGGTCTATTTGAATACTCGCTTATCAGCTTTTCTGAATACGGGCTCCTGTTGAAATATATAAGCCTTGACCTTCATAACAGTGATTTTGAAGGAAACATTATGACGGAATACGAAGAGAAATTCTCGCAAAAGGGAAACCGTATTTATAGATGCGAGGTTCAATATAGAAAGAAATAGTCTTTTCCTAAAGTTTAATGTAAATTTTTACTATTTGGTTGATTGGAGCGGAAATCAACGGCCAAATTCAAATCAGAGTCTATCTGAAAAGAAAGCGCATGAACACAATTGTTCATGCGTTTTTCTTTTTAAAGGAAAAGTCTGCAGGAAGATGTTTGTGCTATAATTTAATCAGGATACAGAATTTTCAGACGCATATGGAACATTAATCATTGAAGGAGCCGATTTAATGAGATTAGAGAAGCATTTATTATCTATCTTAGAATCCCTCCATGATGCAGTTATAGTCATAACAATGGACAGTACCATCGTTTATGTGAATAAGGCTTATTCCTTGCAATTTGGCGTTGCTGCAAACAAAATTATCGGCAAAAAGCTAAGGGATATTGAGAAAAAGTCAAGGATATTAGAGGTATTAAAGACTAAGAAGCCGCTCATCAATGATTGCAGCTATGTTCATTCCCTTCAAAAGGATGTGTGCGCCAATATCACCCCTCTGATTGAGAATGGAGAGATGATTGGCGTTGTAACGATCATGAAGGATATTTCTGAACTGACCATGATGCAGGATGAATTAACGAAATATAAAAGTGATGTAACTAAACTCCGGGAGCAGTTAGACAGAAGAAACTTCTTTAAGCTGGAAAGTCAATCGCAAGTGATGAAAAAAGCCGTACAGTTAACCAAAAATGTCTCTAATACGGATGCAACGGTTATCCTTTATGGCGAAAGCGGTGTCGGCAAGGAAATATTTGCAACAGCCCTCCATGAATCAAGCAAACGAAATTCTAAGCCATATGTAGCGATAAATATAGCCTCCATCCCTGATGCCTTATTTGAAAGCGAGATGTTTGGCTATGAAGAGGGCTCATTTACAGGTTCTAGAAAGGGCGGGAAAAAGGGGCTTTTAGAATTGGCCAACGGCGGGACACTGTTTCTCGATGAGATTGGTGAAATGCCATTAAGTGTTCAGGCGAAGCTTTTAAGAGTCATCCAGGAGAGGAAATATCAAAAAGTGGGCGGAACAAAGCTGCATCCCATTGATGTGCGAATTATTTGCGCCACCCACAGAAATTTGAAGGAAATGATCAAACAAGGCAAGTTTAGGGAGGATTTGTTTTATAGAATCAATGTTGTCCCGATTTATATCCCGCCTCTTCGAGAGCGGAAAGAAGATCTAGAGTTTTTGGCAAATAATATTATCCATGATTTATGCTTGAAATATGGAAAGCATGTCAGGATTGACGAAGAGATTTTCAACTTTATGAAACAATACGATTGGCCAGGTAATGTAAGAGAGCTCGTTAATGTGCTGGAAAGAATGATGGCTGTTTGTACAAAATCAATTCTTGAACCTGCTGATCTTCCCGACTATTTGCTACATAAACAGCCTGTCCTAACAGCGGAAGCGGATTACTCTGCTTTTGTGCAGGTATCCGCTAAAGGGTCAAAAAAGCTTCATGAAATATTGGAAGATACAGAAAAGGAACATATCGAATTTGTCATGAAGAACAGCAAAAATAAAACAGAGGCTATACAGGAATTAGGAATCAGCCGAAAGGCTTTCTATGCCAAACTAAGAAAATATGCTATCAAATAATATTTTTCTGGCATAAAACTTGCAAAAGTCTTTAGTGAGTAAAAAGCTGAGGGGGTCTCACAATGAAAGTTGATATTCAAAGAATGGAAGCGGAGCAAGCAAAAATTATTCTGCAGGAAACAGCGGGACTTGCCATTATAACCATCCACAGGCCGCAAAAAAGAAATGCCTTAACGGCAAAAATGTGGAAGCATTTATCAAAGATAGGAAGGGAAATATTAGATAATCCCAAAAATAAGGTTGTCTTGCTAAGAGGGGCAGGGGAACAGTTCACAGCGGGGTCTGATATTGCTGAATTTCACCAAATGACACTTGAGGAAGCTGAAGAATCCTTTGTCCTGATGGAAGAGGCAATCTCAACATTTGAAAGCTTGCCGATTCCAACCATTGGTGTGATAAATGGGCCGGCTATGGGAGCGGGCCTTGAGCTTGCTCTTGCCTGTGATTTGAGAATTGGGTCGGAGAAATCTAAGCTTGGCATTCCAGTTGGAAGATTAGGAATTACACTTAGCAATAAATTTGCCCAGCGGTTAGTTGACTTAATTGGCCCAAGCCTGACAAAGGACTTGGTCTATACAGGAAGAGTATTAAAGGCAGAAGAAGCATATAGGCTGGGCATGCTCAACTATTTAGTCGATGAGAATAATCTTGACCGGTATGCCATACGGATGGGGAAATTGGTTGCAGCACAATCGCCTGCATCACTGCTAGCTGTAAAAAATTCTGTAAGCGCGTGTGTGAACAGTGTTCCCACAATGTGGGAAGGCAACCAGAAGTTTGTTGATACACATGATTTTCCTGAAGGTGTAGCAGCCTTTGTGGAAAAAAGAATTCCGCGTTTTCCCCGCAGGACTCCGGCAAACTAAAGTTTAAAAAGGAAGCTCAATTCAAGTTTGAGCTTCCTTTTTTATTGCTCTATGTATTAAAATATCGATTGAGTAAAGCTCGATATTCAGCTTCTGCAAAAATTGATCATGAATTTCTTGCTGAAGCTTTTCCATTACATCTATTAAGCGTGTCGTCACCGGATATTTAATGGTTATTTTTATGCTTAAAGCAGGCAGCTGCTGAAGGCTGATCGATACAGATTCACATTTTTCTACCTGTTCATGATTCTTACAGATGATCTCAACCATGTCATGATAGGCTCTTTTATATATTTTTATCGATCCCCGGTGGAAATCTGGGTGGACAATGGTTGTTTCTCCAATTCTCTCTTTTTTCGGCGAAAAAATTTCAACCCCTTTGATTATGAGTTTCTTAAAAAGATTCTGCTCAACCTGTTTGTAAGGAATGGGGATTACATGTTTCCCTTCTGTGTTTCTGATAAATTGTGCAATCTTGATTTCACTGGATGAGCGGATATCTTCAATGTGATAAAACTTCTTTATTGCTCCTAATTCCAAACGGTCAGCGATCATTTTGACCATTTTGTCCGAGGTGCCGATAATAAGTATTTTACTTATAAAGTGATTTTTGATTGCGTTTTGGACCTCAACTTTATGCTGATCATCATTGAATGTGGCTCTTTTAACAGCTGATATGGTGTTCTTTTCAAATTTTGCAGAGGTTCCGGCTATTTTATGTCCATTTAGAATCAGGAGCCCATCATCAATGATAGCGGGGATCTTTTTTTTGTATGCAAAGGATAAAGCACTTGTACTTTTACCAGTACCGCTCTTTCCACTTAGTGTATAAACTTCCATTGTACCCTCCCTTTTCCAAAATATTTAAAACGAATGTTTAAAATATATTGACTTTTGTTAAATATCATTATAAAGTAATAAGCAGATTTAGTGAAACTTAATAATCTAGTTTTCTTATCAAGAGAGGTTGAGGGACTGGCCCGATGACGCCTCGGCAACGGACATCTATGCACCGTGCCAATTCCAGCAAGCAAGGCTTGAAAGATAAGAAGAGGACTTAAATTTGTGTATTGCAACCTCTTCTTTCAGAAGAGGTTTTTCTATTTTCATGCCAAGAATATTTGATAGAGTCAGTACATACCATGTTGTATTCCTCAAGAGATTCAGTCATCAAGACTCGCTTTTTCAGTTATTTTTTAGAGAAATCCCAGTTTTTTTATTGGAATAGTAATTTATTGAGAATGAACACTTTACTCATTTGATTATTTGTATCCTTTTGAAACAGTTGTTTCTAAAAGAAACAAGTTTATTTCTTTTGGAAACAACTTTAAACGGAAAGTTCGAAATATTGTGCGATTTACCCCTAAGAACTTGGCATGAAAATTGCAAAATTAATAGCTATAAAAGAATAGGAGTGATTTCTGTGACAAAGGTAAGATATGAAGAACAGAATCGAGTTGGAATCATAACGATTGACTCACCGCCTGTAAACCCGCTTGATCGTGAGGTATTGGATCAGCTTGAAAGTACTATTAAACAAATTGGCTCACATATTAACGCGGTAATCGTTACGGGAGCTGGAGAAAAAGCATTTGTTGCGGGAGCTGACATTAAAGAATTCCCTGGATTGACACAGGAGACAGGGGAGGCACTTGTTAAAAGAGGACAATCTATTTTCCAGGCATTATCTGAATTAAAGCAGCCTGTCATTGCTGCGATAGATGGTTTCACATTAGGCGGCGGATTAGAATTAGCCCTTGCATGTGATATTCGCGTGGCAACTGCCCGCTCTCAGTTTGGGCTGCCAGAAGTTAAACTTGGCATTATTCCTGGATATGGCGGTACACAAAGATTGCCTAGATTAATAGGTGTTGGAAAGGCATTACAGCTTATTTTATCTGGAGAGTTCATCACAGCAGAAAAGGCTCAAGCGATCGGCCTGGTAGAAGAGGTAACAGAAACAGATGCATTAGGCAAAGCTTTAGAACTTGCGAATGTGATTTCATCAAGAGGGCCAATTGCCGTTAAAAAGGCAAAAGAAGCAGTTCTTAAGGGAATTGAAGGCACTTTGCAAGAAGGATTAGATATTGAAGCAAAATTATTTGGAGAACTTTGCACAACGGAAGATAAGGATGAAGGTGTTGCAGCGTTCTTCGAAAAAAGAAATCCAGTATTCACAGGAAACTAAGGAGGAAAAAAACATGAAGAAAATTGCAGTTATTGGATTTGGAACAATGGGATCAGGGATTTCACAAGTATGCGTGGAAAGCGGGTATCAAGTAACAGCAATCGAGCAAGAGCAAGCCTATTTTGAACGAGGGCGTGCGCAAATTAATAAAAACTGGAATCGTGCGATTGAAAAGGGAAGAATCGATGAAGCGAAAAAAGCTGAATATGAGCAATTACTGACACTTTCTACCGAATGGGAATCCATTTCTGATGCGGACTTCGTTATTGAGGCTGTAAGTGAAGATATTGAATTAAAGAAAAACATCTTCAAAAGAATCAGTGAGCTGGTAGACGAACAGACAATTGTTGTTAGTAATACATCTGGTTTAAGTATCACAGAAATCGCCAGTGTGATTAAAAATCCTGGAAGAGTCATGGGCTTCCATTTCTTTAATCCAGTGCCAGTTATGAAATTAGTTGAGCTGATTAAGGGCTATGATACGGCAGAAGAAACGTATGAGAAATCAAAGCAATTGGTTGAATCTCTTGGTAAAGAGCCTGTAACAGTAAAAGAATCGCCATTATTTGCCGTTAACCGGATTCTTGTTCCAATGATCAATGAGGCCATCTTTGTTCTGCAGGAAGGTGTAGCAACAGCCGAGGATATTGATAAAGGCATGAAGCTTGGTGCCAACCATCCGATCGGACCTCTTGCGCTGGCAGATTTAATTGGTCTGGACACCCTTTTATTTGTTCAGGACTCTTTATATGAGGAAACACAGGATTCTAAATACCGCTCTGCACCGCTATTGAGAAAACTGGTTCGCGCCGGCCATCTTGGCAGAAAAACTGGAAAAGGATTTTTCGAATATTGATAGATTAAAAAGATGATAGAAGGAGGCAAATAAATGAGTACTACCATTGGAGAAATTATTGAATGGTCTGCTGCAAACTACCCGAATAAAACAGGGCTTGTATACAAGGAAAAGGGTCAAAAGTTTACCTTTCATGAACTAAATGAAAAAGTAAATCAGTTTGCTTCCGCACTTACACAACTTGGAGTAAAAAAAGGTGACGTTGTTTCCGTTTTCCTTTATAACAACAGTGAATTTGTTATTACTCAATTTGCCGCAGCAAAACTAGGTGCTGTGTTTAATCCAATCAATTACCGCTTAACAGCCCATGAGCTCCAATTTATTTTAAATGATGCCGGTTCAAAGGTTCTTCTTTTTGAAAAAGAGGTGGCCGGCATTGTTGAGGAAACAAAAGGTTTAGGGGTTAATGTTGACCATTATATTTTTACGGATGAACAAGCACCGGAATTTGCCCTTGATTTTTATAAGCTGCTTGATAAAGGCGAGCCCTCTCCGCCAAGTACTGATGTAACTGAAAATGATATTTATATCATGATGTATACAAGCGGCACAACTGGAAAGCCAAAAGGGGTCCTCCATAAGCATAGAGATATGGTTCATCATTGCTTCTTGATGATTGAATGCAATAAGTTTAATAAAAATGATATCGGGCTTACTGTTGCGCCATTAAATCATACGGCGGAATTGCATACAGCCTTTTTGCCAAGATTGATGGTAGGTGCAACTACATATGTTCATCATCAATTTGTTGCTGAGGATGTACTAAAGACGATTGAGGAAGAAAAAATCACCTCTATTTTTGCCGCTCCTACCATGGTGAATATGCTGCTGAATGTAAAGAACTTCGATCAATACGACCTTTCTAGCCTTAGAGTCCTAGGTTATGGCGGTGCTTCTATGGCTCCGGTATTGATTAAAAGATTTCAAGAACGAACAGGTGCCGATTTAGTGCAGATGTTTGGAACAACGGAAATGGGACCAGTGATGAGTGTCCTTTATCCGGATGAACAATTAGAAAGAGCAGGTTCAGCAGGAAAAGCGATTCTTACCCATCAAATGAAAATTGCCCGCATTCAAGAGGATGGCAGCCCAACAGATCCTAGGGATGAATGTGAAGTGGGTGAAATCGGGGAGATCTTAGTCAAAGGTCCTTGTATGATGAAGGAATATTACAAGCGTCCGGATGCTACGGAAAAGGCGCTAGCTTATGGCTGGTATCATACTGGTGACATGGGCTATGTAGATGAAGACGGCTATATATGGATTAAAGACCGGATGGATTTCATGATCAATACAGGCGCTGAAAATGTTTATCCCCGAGAAGTGGAAGATACAATTCAAGAGCATGAGGATGTCGTTGAAGTAGCAGTTGTCGGTAAGCCTGACCCAGCTTGGGGTCAGATTGTTGTTGCCTTTGTAGTTAAAAAAGATGGCAGTTTGATCACAGAAAAGGATTTAGATCAGTTTCTATTAGAAGGCAAAAAATTAGCCAAATATAAACGTCCAAGAGAATATCACTTTGTCGAAAGTCTTCCAAAGACAACCAGCGGAAAGCTTCAGAAATTTGTACTGGCGAATGAACTTAGGGCAGAAAAGGGGAACGTGAAATGACAACAGAAATAGTGCAAAACAGCTTCTTCGATCTTTCCGATGAACATTTGCAGATCAAGCAGGAAATTCACCGCCTTGCACAAGAACGCATTAAGCCAAGGGCAAAAGAGATTGATGAACAGGGCGTTTATCCAATGGATATTCTGCAGCTGCTATCTGAATATGGATACATTGGGGCAAATATGCCTGAAGAGTATGGCGGGCTTGGCTTAGACCTTCTAAGCTTTTGCCTGATTGTTGAAGAGATTGCACGCGTGTGCGCTTCATCTTCACAGGTGGCTGTTGTCCAGGAGTTAGGTACATTACCGATTATGATTGGCGGAAGCAAGGAACTAAAGCAAAGATATCTGCCCGATCTTGCCTCAGGGAAAAAGATTGCTGCTTATGCATTGACGGAGCCAAACGCTGGATCGGATGTAAGAAGCCTAAAAACACGCGCAGAGCGGGATGGAGATTCCTATATTATCAATGGCCAGAAAATGTTTATCTCTAACGGCGGTGTCGCAGATATTTATTCTGTTTTTGCCCAAACAGACAAGGGCATTACAGCTTTTGTTGTAGAAAAAGATACTCCTGGCTTTGAGGTAGGAAAATTGGAAAAGAAAATGGGGATTAAAGGATCTCCAACAGCTCAGCTATTTTTTGAAAATTGCCGTGTGCCAGCAGAAAACAGAATTGGAGAAGAAGGAGAAGGCTGGCTGATTGCTATGAAAACCTTTGATAAGTCAAGGCCAACTGTTGCTGCACAGGCTTTGGGGATTGCGCAAGGGGCATTTGATGTAGCTTTAGAATATGTTCAGGAACGTGAGCAGTTTGGCAAAAACATTTCTTCTTTCCAAGGAGTTCAGTTTATGCTGGCTGATATGGCAACGCAAATCGAAGCTGCCCGCGGACTTGTCTATAAAGCTGCTTCCAAAGTGAATGAATTAACCGCTACCGGAAAAAATCCTGAATTGACAAAAGGGTCCTCAATGGCAAAAATGTTTGCATCCGATACAGCTATGAAAGTAACAACAGATGCGGTTCAGCTTTTGGGCGGATATGGATTTATCCATGAGTATGAAGTGGAAAGAATGATGCGTGATGCAAAAATTACACAAATTTATGAAGGAACAAACCAAATTCAAAGAGTTGTCATTGCTAGAAATCTATTAGGAGGAAGGTAATGGGAAACTATAAAATCTTATTTATTCACGGAGCAGGCGGCACAAAGAGCAAATGGCGGACGATAAAGGACTACCCTGAGATCTCTAATTATGAAGCGATCGATCTTCCAGGACATGGCGAAAATGAATTCAACCTTATTTCCTCCGTTCAGGACTATGCGGCGTCTATTGATCAGACGATTCAGGAAGATACAATTGTGGTTGGACATTCAATGGGGGGATTGATTGCCCTTGAATTGGCTGCAAGGAACAGTCGTGTAAAAGCAGTTGTTCTGGCAGCAAGCTTCTACGAATTGCCTGTACATCCAAAAATTCTTGGCAGTCTGGCTGATGGGGAATTTCCAGAATCCTTATTTAACGCTTCCTACTATCGCAATGTAAGCCAGCAGCTGCTTCAGGAAGAGAAAGAAGAATTAAATTTGGTGCCTGTAGAAATTACACATGCAGATTTTAAAGCATGCAATGATTACAAGGAAGGCGGTGACATTCTCGAAAGCTTAAAGATTCCGGTATATGCGATTCTTGGCAAGCAAGATAAGCTATTGCCTAAGGAACCAGCAGAGAGCCTGAAAAAACTAAATCCGGCCATCAATATTATTGAAATTGATGAGTCCGGGCACTATATCATGCTGGAACAGCCAGAAAAATTTGCTGAAGCATTGACGAAGGTAATCCAAGAATTAGAAAAGCAGACAGTATAGGAAGACAGATGGGTTTGTTGAATTTGAAAGTTTATTATGAATGATCCTATTGTTTTGATGGAGGAGTGAAAGGAAATGGGATTGTATCGAAAACGAAATGATGGCAGTGAACAGCCATATGCCGCTGGACCCCTAAAGATTAGGGTGCCTTTTGTTCACTATAAGTTTGAATTTCCTGATTGGCTTCAGGGTGCTATTTTATGTGTAGTTCCAATGGGCATCACAGCTGTAATGATGGATGTCCTAGGCATTCCATTTGAATTAGCAATCGCCTTTGTTATTATTAACAATTTTCTTTACCTTCTCCACACACATTTCGGCGACCCATCGATTGCTGGCTGGATTACTGCAGGAATTCCGCTGTATGTGGGATTCCTGACCGGCTTCCCTGAAGGGGATGCCAGAATTCTGGCCTTAATAGCATTGCAGCTGACTGTAGCCTTGATATTTTTGCTTATGGGTTTATTTAAAGGAGCAGACATCCTTGTTAAACGGCTGCCCATTTCGCTTAAGGCGGGAATTCTCCTAGGTGCTGGGTTTGCAGCCATCTTCGGTGAATTCTCCGCAAATGGCCGGGTGTGGACAATGCCAATTACTATTTTGCTAGGTGCGGCGTTTGGTTTCTTTATGATGTTTTCACAAACAGCGGAGCCCTTACGAAAAAAGTACTCAATGTTCCGCTATATTGCACAGTTCGGGATAGCGATTCCATTCGCCCTATCCTATGTAATAGGAATTGTGATAGGCGAGGTGCAGCCGCCGCAGGTCACATGGAATTTCGTTCCGCTGCCAATTGGTGAAATTATTGCGAATTACAGTGTGTTTGGTCTTGGATTTCCGCCGTTTGAATATTTTATAAAGGCGCTTCCATTGGCGATTGCTGCTTATATTATTGCTTTCGGTGATATTCTTGTAGTAAGCTCGTTAATCAATAAAGCAAATGAAGTACGCAAGGATGAGAAGATTGTCTTTAGCGCAAGCAGAAACAGCATCATTGTTTCCATTAGAAACTTTATTGAAGGCTTGTTCATGCCGTACCTGCCTTTAGCCGGCCCGCAATGGACGGCAGGCCAAGTGCTTGTTGTTAACAGATACATGAACAACAGCAGAAAGGTAGTAGACAGCTACTGGGGCGGGGCAACTGGGATATTCTGGGGGATGAGTATTGCCCTTATGCTTGGGCCTGTTGTGTCCATATTTAAGCCAGGCATCAATATTGGAATGGCCCTGACTATGCTCATACAAGGCTATTTGTGCGGTTACCTGGCGATGGATGTCCTTAAAGAAAAAGGCAATCTAGAAAAAGGAATTGCGGTAATTATCGGTGCTGTCCTTGCATCAAAGGGCGCTGCCTGGGGTCTGGGAGTAGGAATTATCCTATGGCTTCTCCTGGAGAAAAACTGGGTTAAGGGAACGGCCGAAGAAGAAAGCGAAACAAAAACCGCTTAACGCTTGTAGAACCAAAAATCTGAATGTTATGATAAAAGAGAGAAGAATGGATTCTTCTCTCTTTCTATTAATATAGAAAAATAATATGACTTTAAACACCTAAAAGCTATGCAAAATAAAGGAGGAAATACTGTGCTTTACATTAATGGGGAATGGGTTGAATCTGAAACACATCGTTCTTTTCCGGTCTATAATCCTGCAAATGGAGAAGAAATCAAAACAGTAGCAGATGGGACACGAAATGATGCAAAAAGAGCCATTGAGGCTGCTGCCAGCAGTTTTAAAAGCTGGTCCAAACTAACAGCTTATGAACGTTCTGGCTACCTATATAAAGCCTATAACATTATGATGGAAAGAAAAGAGGAGCTAGCCCGTTTAATGACCATCGAACAGGGGAAACCGCTAAAGGCCGCCCGCAATGAAGTTCAATACGGGGCAGATTTCCTTTTATGGTATGCCGAAGAGGCCAAAAGGGTATATGGAGAGATTATTCCGTCGTCAAGAAAGGATCAAAGATTTTTAGCACTCCGCCAGCCTGTTGGAGTGGTAGGTGCCATTACACCATGGAATTACCCTGTTTCTATGATTACCAGAAAGCTGGCTCCTGCCCTTGCTGCAGGATGTACGGTTGTTTTAAAGCCAGCTGAAGAAACTCCTCTTTGCGCAGCTGAAGTGTTTAAGGTACTGGCTGATGCAGGAATTCCTAACGGAGTCATCAATTTAATCAGTTCAAGTAATCCAGAAGAAATTGGCGATGAATTATTAACAAATAAATCTGTAAAGAAGATTACTTTTACAGGATCCACTGAGGTTGGAAAGCTATTGGCTGAAAAGGCTGCCAGAAATGTGAAAAGGATTTCTATGGAATTGGGAGGACACGCACCATTTATCGTTTATGATGATGCGGATCCAGTCCATGCAGCAAAAGGTGTATCATTAGTGAAGTTCCTAAATACGGGACAGGCATGCATCAGTCCAAACCGAATTTTTGTTCAGCGGTCCATTGCTGAAACCTTTACCAAAACATTGATTGAACGAGTGGCAAAAATGAGAGCCGGCAACGGACTGGAAGATGGAATCAGCATAGGCCCGCTTGTCAATGAAGCTGCAGTGGCAAAAGTTGATGAACAAGTAAAGGACGCTGTTGAAAAGGGTGCAGCCATAGAATCTGGCGGAAACAGACTAGTGGAAAATGGACTAGACAAAGGAAATTATTATGCTCCGACTGTTTTATCCGGAGTTAATAAAGATATGAAGATATTTAGAGAAGAAACATTTGGTCCGGTTGCACCGATTATTATTTTTGATACAGACGAAGAAGTCATCGAGATGGCCAATGATACAAATTACGGCCTAGCAGCCTATGTATATACAAACAATCTATCAAAGGCAATGAAAGCATTTGAAGATTTAAATTTTGGCATTATAGGAATCAATGATATTAACCCTACATCAGCAGCAGCGCCATTTGGCGGAATGAATGAAAGCGGACTTGGAAGAGAAGGCGGCAGAGAGGGAATTGAAGAATATTTAGAAACAAAGCTCGGCGGATTTTCAATCTAAAAGCGCAAGGCGCCCGTTTAGCGAAGTACATTAACCGCTGGCGCCTGGAGCTGGATAATTACCAAAGTTGAGAGATTATACTTTCTTTAATATGAAGCAATAAAGGCAGGTCCTTTGTCTTGGAAGACATAGGGCCTGTCCTTTTTTTACGACAATTTCTTTGCGTCTAAAATAGTGCCAGTGTCTTTATCTGCGACAAATTCATATTGAACGATTTCGTCGCCTTCTTTTCTGGAAATTCCCCCGCGATACACGTTGTAATGAAGTTGATCATTTTGATATGGCTCAGGCTTCATTTGAATCCAGGATCCGCTGATTTGTCCGTCAGCCATAAAAGCTGCCTTTGCATTTGCTAAGGCTTTTTCAGGAGTTACTGCTGCCTTTTGCGTGAGGAGTTCTCTAACCGCATATCCTCCTGCTATACCAACTCCTGCACCTAATAAAAACGATTTCCAGTTCATAAACACTCCCCCAGTGGAAAAAATATAAAAGAAATAACATATTCAAGATAATATTTTTATTATTTCTACTCTTTCATCTTACCAGAGTTAAAGCCAGGATAAAACCGAAAGAGTGGTAAGACTTGTGAAAGTTAAGTAAAATAATTATATACATAATGTCTCTATAAAAAAGGAGTTTAAACATGAACGAGAAAACTTTGCAGCTTTTTAAAACATTAACCGAACTGCCAGGTGCATCAGGAAACGAGCATTTCGTGCGTAATTTTATGCGTGAAGAGTTATCAAAGTATGCAGATGAAATCGTCCAGGATAAACTAGGAAGTATTTTTGGCGTAAAAAAGGGAACAGATAACGGACCGACTATCATGGTTGCCGGCCACATGGATGAGGTTGGCTTTATGGTAACGTCGATTACGGACAATGGAATGATTCGCTTTCAGACATTAGGGGGCTGGTGGAGTCAGGTTCTTCTGGCACAAAGGGTTCAAATTATCACAGACAATGGACCGATCATTGGGGTGATTGGCTCTATTCCTCCACATCTTTTAAACGAAGAAAAGCGCAGCAAGCCAATGGAAATATCTAATATGCTCATTGATATTGGCGCAGATGACAGGGAGGATGCGAAAACCATCGGTATTAAACCAGGTCAGCAAATTATCCCTATCTGTCCATTTACACCTATGGCGAATGAAAAGAAAATATTGGCGAAAGCTTGGGATAATCGTTATGGCTGCGGCCTTGCAATTGAACTCCTCCAGGAGATTAAGGATGAAAAACTGCCAAATATTCTATACTCAGGTGCAACCGTACAGGAAGAAGTAGGCCTTCGCGGTGCCCAGACTGCATCGAATATGATTAATCCAGATTTATTCTTTGCTTTAGATGCAAGCCCTGCAAATGATATGACTGGGGATAAAAATGAATTTGGCCAGTTAGGGAAGGGGACGCTTCTGCGGATATTTGACCGTTCCATGGTAACACACCGCGGAATGAGAGAATTTGTCCTGGATACAGCAGAATCAAATAATATCCCATATCAGTATTTTGTTTCTCAGGGAGGAACGGATGCCGGACGTGTTCATTTATCCAATGAAGGGGTCCCAAGTGCGGTTATTGGAATTTGTTCACGCTATATTCATACACATGCTTCTATTATTCATGTGGATGATTATGCGGCAGCAAAAGAGTTATTAGTTAAGCTTGTTAAATCTTGTGACCGTACAACAGTTGATTCTATTCGACGAAATAGCTAATTTTTAAAGGCAGCTTATAGTTGCCTTTTTCTCGTGCGTCAAAACAAATTTAGAAAGGACTTTTTACCATGGAAATCATCATTGGATCAAAGAACCCAGCTAAAATAAAAGCCGTTGAAGCTGTTTTTCAGCCTTATAATGCTGAGGTTATCCCCTATAATGTCGCATCTGGAGTGAGTGAACAGCCTTTTTCAGATGAAGAAACAATCAAGGGTGCTATCAATCGGGCAGTTACCGCTTTGCAGGAAGCCGAAGGAGAAATTGGGATTGGCTTAGAGGGAGGCGTCCAGGAAACAGAATTTGGTCTATTCCTTTGCAACTGGGGAGCTCTCGCGGAATCTGGGAAACCGCCTATTATTGCCGGCGGTGCAAGAATACCGCTCCCTGCAGAAGTTGCAGAGAGACTGCGTGCCGGAAATGAGCTGGGTCCTGTTATGGAAAGCTTCACACACAAGGATGATGTAAGGAAGAAAGAAGGGGCGATCGGAATTTTTACTGACGGCCAGATAAGCCGGGCAGAAATGTTCACGCATGTCACAAAGCTTTTGCTTGGCCAATATGAATACAGAAAAAAGATGGAGACACCTCCTGAATAAGGCAGCAGCTTTTATTTTTTATCGTTTTGTCTTAGGAATCAGCAGACATGTATATTTTTCCAGAGCTTGATAAAGTGCTAAAGGTTGTCAGACTATTTGATGAAGCGTATGATAGAAAACGTGAAAACCCTTTCGGGGAGGAGGAATAGGGTGTGAAACGTTTTTTAAAAGCTGCACTGCTTTTCACTATGGCATTAATGCTGCTAAGTGCTTGTTCCGCTTCTGTAAAGGAAGAACAAAACGGTGCCAAAGACGCTGTCAGTGAAGGATTAAAAAGTGGCATAAAAAAAGCCAACGAGCAAAATGAGGATATTGAATACTATCTTCCTTTTGGATATGAAGTGAAAGAGGAAGAACCAAATAATATTATTTTGAAAAATGGTTCGAAAACATATATCCTTTTCTATAATCAGCATGAAAACCCTGACAGTAAAGTAGTATATAATGCAACAATAAAACAAAGTGAATTTAATTACAATGAAACATTTGAAGAAAATGGAAGCTTTGCATTCCTGCTGGTCAAGAATACAGATGACAACATGCATGAATTGACAGTTGGAGTCGGCGGAGTAAAAATGACAACACAAGTAAAGACTAAAAACTTATCTGCAGAAGCAGCAGCCATGATTGAAATGGTTAGATCAGTAAAAATGAAATAATTACAGTGAGGATCCCCTGTGAAATTAGCAGCGGGATCTTTTTTTTTATTTTAACAGGTGTCTTTACATATGTAATTAAGCGCGTATAATTAAGGGCGTGGTTAAAGAACAGAGTTTGGACTAATACTTTTACTAGAGGTGATATCTTTATGGACTCACGTGAAATAAAATGGGGTTTGCTTATTCTGTTTATTGTTTTGCTAGGCTATCTTTTGCCATATACTGTTTTCACTGAAACGCCCCATTGGTATGGAAGCTTTTTGCTGTGGTCGTTACTAGCATTAGCCATCATTGTTATTAATTATCTTTTTACAAGGAATTGGGGTGAGTAGCGTTGAGCACAAACATGGTTTGGTGGACTATTGTCATTTATATCATTATTTCTTTAATTATAGCTTTTTTATCCAGGAGCGGGAAACAAACAAGTATGGAAAGCTATTTTCTTGGAGACAGAAAATTAAATGGATTTGTTTCAGCCTTAAGCTATAGTGCAACAACCTACAGTGCCTTTATGCTGGTCGGTCTCGCTGGATTAACCTATAAAGGCGGTATTGGAGCCTACGGATTTGAAATTATTTATTTTATGGGTGTGTCATTGGTAGCATTCTTTGGTCCAAGGTTCTGGCTGGCTGGGAAAAAATATGGCTATGTATCACCTTCTGAGATGCTTGGCGACCGCTATGATAATAAAAAAGTTGCGGCGGTTGTATCGATTTTCAGCTGCCTTTTCCTGATTCCCTATAGCGCCGTACAGCTTGCTGGGGTAGGATATCTTTTATCTGGAATGACAAATAATGCGATTTCATTTACAACAGGTGTCATTATTTCAACGATCCTTGCCATCGTTTTTTCTTATATTGCAGGGATACGATCGGTGGCCTGGACGGACTCATTACAAGCATTATTTATGATTATTACTGCAACGATCGTTGTCCTTTTAATCATTAATGGGCTGGGAGGATTTGGGCAATTTTTTCAAACCCTTGCAGCCAAACAGCCAGAAAGTCTAACTGTCCCAGGCAATGGCTTTTTTAGCTTTTTAACCTTTTTAGGATTAACCATCCCATGGTTTTTCTTCAGTTTGTCTAATCCGCAGGTTAGCCAGAGATTATTCATGCCATCCTCCTTAAAAAGTTTGAGGACAATGCTGATGGGCTTTTTAATCTTTGGGTTTATTTATACAATTGTTTCAATCGTTTGGGGTTTTTCAGCATCCATTATGTTCCCGGATTTAGAAAATGCCGATCTTGCCACTCCGAAGGTTTTGTCATCGGATTTAGTTCCGCCTATCCTTGGAGTGATTGTTATGGTGGGAATTTTGGCTGCAGCGGTGTCCACGATTGATTCGATCCTGCTTACATTGTCTTCTCTTATCGCAAGAGATGTTTACGGGAATATGAAAAAAGAGGCAAGCGAAATGAAGCAGCTTCAAATAGGGAAAATTGTCATACCGGTTATTGCTATATTGGCGTTTCTGTTCGCTCAAATCAATGCTAATCTCATTGCGGTCTTATCTGTGGCATCTTCAGCTGGATTGCTTGTTGCTGTTCCCGCTATTATTGGGGCTTTCTTTTGGAAGAGAGGAACAGCTGCCGGTGTCATAACCAGTGTGGTTGTCAGCGGTTTAGTTGTAATAATTTTAGAGTTTGCAAAATTAAAGCCATTCGGCCTAGCATCAGGATTATGGGGAATTGCTTTATCAACCATTCTTTTTATTTTCGTTAGTTTAATGACGAAAGCTCCAGAAAAGAAAGCAGATGAATTTATAAGCTATATAAGAAGTGAGATGAAAAATACTAGCGGAAAAAACTCCAGGCAAATAAAAGCTTGACCCAGTGCAGTTTGTTGGCAGTATGGCCATAAGTCTGCTATTCTACAAATACAAGCAAAAATAGAAATTCAAGACGGGGGGCTGCAATTTTGGAAAAGCTGCAATCAATGGAACAATTTAATGAATTAAGGGGCAATGGAAAACATATTTTTCTGTTTTCTGCTGATTGGTGCCCAGATTGCCGGTTTATTGAACCTTTTATGCCAGAGGTTGAAGAAAAATATAAAGATTATAATTTTGTTTATGTTGACCGTGATCAATTTATTGATCTATGCAGCCAGCTTGATATTTTTGGTATTCCAAGCTTTATCGCTTTTCAGGATGGAAATGAGCTAGGCCGTTTTGTCAGCAAAGATCGGAAAACACAGGAAGAAATTGAGAGCTTTATTGCAACACTTACTAAATAGAAGCTGTTGATTGGATCGAAGCGCTCTTCATTGCAATCAAGATTAAAACCCTTCATCCTTTAAGATGGAGGGTTTTTAGTGTAGAATGGATAGGAAATACTCCTTAAAGGAGGGTTATTTGCATGAATATGGACAGCAAAAAAATGAAAGCGGAAATTCAAAAGCGCTTAGATAATGGTAATCGAAAGTTCTCTTTTGACAGTAAAAAGGATGAGCTTCGTATTGAGAATAAACAGTCTGGAAAAGGCATTACCATCTCCCTTCCTGGCATTGTTGCCAAATGGGAACTGCAGCAGGAAAAGGCAATTGATGAAGTCGTTTATTATGTTGAAGAGGGACTAAAGGCGATGGACGGTGAGGTCCCGTTACAGCTTTCTGGACATGAGAAAAATATCTTTCCTGTTATCCGGTCCACCTCATTTCCGCAGGAGTCTGAGGAAAATGTCCCGTTTTTAACGGACGAGCATACTGCCGAAACAAGAATCTACTATGCATTGGACCAGGGGACAACATACCGGCTGATCGATAGCAGATTAATGGATAAGGAAGGCTGGCAGCCAGAAAGAATAAAGGAAATTGCATTATTTAATGTCAGGTCGTTATCTACTGAGATGAAAAAAGATACCGTTGCAGGAAACACTTTTTATTTCTTAAATAAAAATGACGGTTACGATGCAAGCCGGATCTTGAATGATGCTTTTCTTAAAAGAAAAAAAGAAGAAATTAAAGGAACAATGGCGGTCGCTGTTCCACATCAGGATGTCCTGATAATAGCTGATATCAGGAATGAGACAGGCTATGATATTCTTGCTGAAATGAACATGAGCTTTTTTGCGAATGGCCGTGTGCCAATAACTGTATTATCTTTCTTATACGAAGATGGGCAATTGGAACCAATTTTCATTCTTGCAGGTAATCGCAAAAAAAAGTAAGATTTCCCTGACACCTATGGACCATATATTGTGGTCCTTTTTTATTATCTTTGAATGATTATTTTACCTATATACCCATTCTCTGATTTTTTCTCCAAATTTCGCGAAATACTGCTAAAATAAGATAGATAGAATGAAAGAAAGAGTTGGTAAAGTGAGCTGGATAAAAAAATTATTTCAATTGCTAAAAAGCAAGGAAGAGGAGAGTGACAGCGGGCAGCCGCTTCATCAAGATTCATTTGAATGGGAAGAGGATATTGCCTCTCGGAAAATGAATCAAGCGGATCCGGGAAAGGAAATGAATGCAAAGGTTATTTACCAATACCCAAAGGGCCAATTTCGCTTTCCGCTGATTCCAGATGGGGAAACCCCCGCGCCTAGAAATAGAAATCGTCAAGCTCCGAAAGAGTACAAGGAATATAAGGTTAAACAGGCAGATGTAGAGAAAAAGGTTGAGCCTGTGCCTACATCAAAAAATAAAAGTGTTGAAAATACGAAACCGGCATCAAAGAAGATTGTGAAGGAAAATAACACCCCATTCCGTCCAACGGAAATTCCTTCACCCATTTATGGATTTGGGCGCCCTAAATTAAATAGGACAGTAGAAAGCAGACAAGAGCAGCCAATAGAATTTGAACTTGAGAGCAAGAAACGGACTGAACATCGGGATGTTTTTGAACAGCAGGCTGCAGCAATTGAGCATATTTTGACAATGGAAGAGGAATCCCTGTGGGTTCAGGCTGACTTAGCTGATCCTGAACCCATGTCAAGGGTTCAGGATCAAGGACCTGAAGCAGAGGTTCGAGAGCCTGCACCCAAAGATGAGCAAGAGCCGGCTTCAGAGATTCGAGAGCCTGTACTCGAAGATGAGCAAGAGCCAGCTTCAGAGGTTGAAGTGTATGCACCGGAGGATCAGGAATCTTCGCCAGAGGTTCAAGAGCTTACACCTGAGGAGGAAGAAGCTGCACCTGAGCACCAAGAAGCTGCACTAGAGGATCAGGAGCCAGCATTGGAGGTTCAAGAGCATCCCCTGGAGGATCAGGGAACACGATCAGATATTCAAGAGCATGCCCTGAAGGATCAGGAATCTGCACCAGTAATTCAAGAACCTGCACTAGAGATGCAAGAGCTTGAACCAGAGATTCATGAGGAATCATCTGAACTAACAATCCCGGAAGAAGGGGAGCCAAAGCCTGTTGAAACTCAAAGAAAGCATATTCCTTTTAATGTAGTTATGCTCAAACAGGATAAGCAAAAGCTTGCCGAAGTCATGAGTCCATTTATTGGAAAACGGGAAACTCCAGTGATGCAGCATGCTAATCCAATCGTTGAAAAAGAGAATACCCACACAATACAGGAAGAAAAGCCGGCTGCTCCAATCGAAAATGAAACCCAGACCCTAAACACTGAGGTGCCTACATCAATAATTGATGTGCTGATGGATTATCAATTTCCTGGGGCAGAGCTGCTTTCTCCGCCAATTTTCCAGGAAAAATCTTCTGATTGGATTGAAGAACAGGAGCAGCTTTTAAACTCAACCTTAAAAAACTTTAATGTAAGAGCAAAGGTTGTGAATGTGACACAAGGCCCTTCAGTAACAAGATTTGAAGTTCAGCCTGAGCCCGGGGTAAAGGTTAATAAAATTACAAACCTTACAGATGACATCAAATTAAGCCTTGCTGCAAAGGATATTCGTATGGAAGCACCGATACCAGGAAAGCATACGATTGGCATTGAAGTGCCTAACCAGAAAAGCCGTCCGGTTTATATAAGCGAAATTATCAATAGCCAGGAGTTTAAAAATTGTTCATCACCGTTGACAGCAGTTCTTGGTCTGGATATTGCCGGAAGTCCGATTGTAACTGATCTCGGCAAAATGCCGCATGGTTTAATTGCCGGGGCCACGGGTTCAGGAAAAAGTGTCTGCATTAATTCCATTCTGGTGAGTCTGTTATATAAGGCACATCCTGATGACTTAAAACTCATGCTAATAGATCCAAAAATGGTGGAATTAGCTCCATATAATCGGATTCCGCATCTTGTCAGCCCTGTCATTACTGACGTGAAAGCAGCTACAGCTGCCTTAAAGTGGGCAGTTGAGGAAATGGAACACCGATATGAACTTTTTGCTCATACAGGGGTAAGGGACATCAAGCGCTTTAATGAGCATGTGATGGAGGAAAAACGTTATTCAGATAAGCTTCCATATTTAGTTATTGTCATTGATGAGCTTGCTGATTTAATGATGATGTCGCCGGCTGATGTTGAGGAAGCTATTTGCCGTATTGCTCAAAAGGCAAGGGCTTGCGGCATTCATTTAATTGTGGCTACCCAAAGGCCATCCGTTGATGTAATTACGGGCTTAATTAAGGCCAATATTCCGACCCGGATTGCTTTTTCCGTTTCTTCACAGGTTGACTCAAGAACCATTATTGATATTAGCGGGGCTGAGAAGCTCCTTGGCCGAGGAGATATGCTGTTTTTAGAAAACGGGTCTTCTAAGCCTGTACGCCTGCAGGGAACTTTTGTATCGGATGAGGAAATTGATGATGTTGTTTCACATGTTCGCAAGGAAAAAGCCCCAGAATATCTATTTGAGCAGGAAGAGCTGCTGAAAAAGGCTCAGGTTATTGAAGAAGAGGATGAACTTTTTTATGAGGCATGTGAGTATGTCGTCGATCAGGAAGCAGCATCGACCTCAAGTTTGCAGAGAAGATTTAAAATTGGTTATAACCGTGCTGCAAGATTAATAGATATGATGGAGCAGCAGGGATTTATTTCAGGCAACCGCGGAAGCAAGCCGAGGGAAGTTCTTATTACAAGCGCAGACCTTGAATCGCTTCATGACAGCAGTACAATAAAGTAGACTTCCATCTGTGGGGGGGCTTCATCCCCCACAGATGGTTAGTAGCACTTATCAGGTCTTTACGGGCAGCTGATCCTTCGTGCTTGTCTATCATATTACTTAGAATCTTAAGGTGAGGATCTTACTGCCCGGTATGACGTGATAAATAATCCGTGGTATTCTTTGCTTGTGTATTTAAAATAATAAGAGTAATGAAAACATAGGCTATAAAAGTAAATAATGCTATAATATTTTAATGTGATGAATTACTCGGTATAGAAATTATTAGTCAAAAGTAAAATAGAGTCTTGGATTGGCGCATGAATGATTTCTATTGAGATCCATAATGGATATGCGCAATCCAAGATAAATGTCATATACTGTTTTACATATATACGATGGTTGGAGGTTCTTTATATGACTATTTACCATTTCGTGGGTATTAAAGGGTCTGGAATGAGTGCCTTGGCGCAAATTCTTCATGATATGAAATACCAAGTCCAAGGCTCCGACGTCGAGAAGCGCTTTTTTACACAAAAGGCCCTTGAACAATCAGGAATAAAGATCCTTCCCTTTCAAAAGGAAAATATACAGCCTGGAATGACAATTATTGCCGGCAATGCATTTCCGGATTCTCATGAAGAAATACAGGAAGCCATGAATCTGGGCCTCCCGGTCATTCGTTACCACCGTTTTTTGGGCGAATTTATGCAAAAATTTACGAGCGTGGCTGTTACTGGCGCGCATGGGAAAACGTCTACTACCGGCTTGCTCGCTCATGTTATGCAGGGGGCGAAGCCAACATCATTCCTTATTGGCGATGGAACGGGAAAAGGAGACGAAAACGCAGAATACTTCATTTTTGAAGCTTGTGAGTACAGAAGACACTTTTTATCGTACTTTCCTGATTACGCGATTATGACGAATATTGATTTTGATCATCCAGATTATTTTGCTAATATTGACGATGTTTGTTCCGCATTTCAGGAAATGGCCTGGCAAGTGAATAAAGGGATATTTGCCTGCGGCGATGATGAACATTTGCAAAAGATACAGGCAAAGGTTCCTGTTGTTTTTTACGGATTTGGTGAAGACAATGATTTTCAGGCAAGGAATATTGTTAAATCAACAACAGGCACGACCTTTGATGTTTTTGTCCGAAATACATTTTTTCAAACCTTCTCCATACCGTCATTCGGAGACCATAATATCTTAAACTCCCTAGCGGTAATTGCCCTTTGCCAGTATGAAGGAATCGATTCACAAATCGTACAAGAATATCTGAAATCCTTTGAGGGTGTAAAGAGAAGATTCTCTGAAAAGAAAATGGGTTCTCAGGTTATTATTGATGATTATGCACATCATCCAACTGAAATTAGAGCTACCGTTGAAGCGGCAAGGCAAAAATACCCAGACCGCGAAATTATTTGTGTCTTCCAGCCGCATACATTTACAAGGACGCAGACGTTCTTGGATGACTTTGCGGAGAGTTTAATGAAGGCAGACAAGGTATACTTATGCGAAATTTTTGGTTCAGCACGCGAAAATCACGGGAAATTATCAATCACAGACTTAAAAGAAAAAATTCCTGGCGCTGATATTTTAAGTGAAGATGAAACAGCAGTTTTAAAAGTGCACGAAAACAGCGTACTCATTTTTATGGGGGCTGGGGATATTCAAAAGTTTCAAGAAGCATATGAAAGTCAATTATAAAAAAGATGCTGCAGAATGCAGCATCTTTTTTTAGCTGGGAAAGGAAAAACTTGAACGCATTCGAGAATGAATCCGGTGCTGATTCTGACAGGATGAGCGGAAAAATCCCTCAATCGAGTCAGAATGGAGGTCCTATTATGACAGGATGGACGGGAAAGCCCTCAATCGAGTCAGAATGGAGGTTCTATTCTGACAGGATAGACGGGAAAGCCCTCAATCGAGTCAGAATGGGGGTTCTATTCTGACAGGATAGAGGGGAAGTCCTCAATCAAGTCAGAAACAAGGTAGCATTCTGACAGGATAGACGGAAAAGTCCTCAATCGAGTCAGAAACAAGGTAGCATTCTGACAGGATAGACGGGCAAGTCCTCAATCAAGTCAGAAACAAGGTAGCATTCTGACAGGATAGGCGGAAAAGTCCTCAATCAAGTCAGAAACAAGGTCGCATTCTGACAGGGGAGGCGGAAAAATCCTCAATCGAGTCAGAAACAAGGTCGCATTCTGACAGGATAGACGGAAAAGTCCTCAATCAAGTCAGAAACAAGGTAGCATTCTGACAGGATAGGCGGAAAAATCCTCAAACGAGTCAGAAACAAGGTAGCATTCTGACAGGGTAGGCGGAAAAATCCTCAATCGAGTCAGAAACAAGGTTTTATCCTGACAGGATAGTCTAAAAAAACCTTAACCCGGTTCAAAATCAGGATTCAGTTCAGACTGGATTAAGTGAAAAACACCTAATCCAGTCCCGAAGACGAACAGAAACTAGTCACTCTGTCTATCCGTTTAGTTATTCTCTACAGCCGCCTTTAATGCTTTCTCAGTGATTTTCCAATGCGAGGCATTCCACACAGGCTGGCCGTTGCGAAACAAAATGGCTTGTGGGGATTCATGTTTAATTTCAAATTTTTCCGCAATATGATTGGATAATGGACGATCATCCTGAACGACAAGATAGTAAGCAGGAACCTTTTCATTTTCTGAAGAATAGCTTTCGTATTCTTCGTGTGCAGCCTGACTGATTGGGCATGTAGAGCTATGCTTAAGCAAAAAGAATTCCTTTTCCGCTTCAAGCGCTTTATCAAAGGCTTCTATTTCATTTAGTCTAATCAATGCAAAAAACCTCCTATTAATATAAAAATAGCGATGAAGTGATTGTATCACTCCACCGCCCGAATTTCCATCTTACAGCTTACTGATGAATTTTTCCTTCGGTCTCGTCGAAAGCACGCTGTGTTTCTTCAAGACGCCTTTGAATCTCGTTATAGTCTTTTCCAGCTGCCTCATCGGCCGTCTGTTCAGTTTCTTCCTCTTTTGGCTTCAGGTTTTTCACCTTATTTACTAAATCAGCTGATTGCTGTGATACTGAGTGGGTAAGACTGTTTGTTTTATCCTTTGTGACAGCAGCAATCTGTGAGCCCTTGGCCATTGCCGATTCCTTTAAATGACCAGTTTTTTCTCTTATTACTAAGGCTTGTTCATTGATATTGTTTCTTAGTTCCTTCCCAGACTTAGGGGTAAGGAATAGAGCGGCGGCAGCGCCGACCATACCGCCAATAAGTGCACCAATTAAAAAATCCTTTGTATTGATGCTATCATCTGATTTTGCCTGAGATTGATCATTTTGACTTCTTTCTTGATTGCTCACTCTTTTACCTCCTTTAAGATCTTCCTCGTACCCTTCTTGCTGGAAGGTTTTCTGACTCCTTCACAACTTCCGTATTAGAGTACTTCTTTCTCGCTTGCCACTTTTCCTTCAATTCTAAGAAAATTTGGCTCCATTGTACGATTTGCGATATCTTTTCTTTGTTTTCTTCAACCTGTTCATTTACGGAGGAAGTAATTTTTTGAATAGAGCCATTAAAGCCGCGTACGGATTCACCCACTTCTTTAACAGCATGAACAACGCTGTTGAGGTTTTCTGATTTGTGCTGAATATCCTCAGCCAAAGTATTTGTTTTTTGCAATAGGGCGGTAGTTTCTCTTGTTACTCCATCTAATTGTTTCTCTAATCCGTCCAATGTTTTAGAAACACTGTCTAATGTTACCTTTAATGACGTTAATGTTTTCCCTAAATAAATGACAAGAATGAAAAATGCGATGGCAGCAACAGCTGCACTTAAGTATAAAATAATTTCCAACTCATCTACCTCCAACTGACAAGATATGAACAATTTTCCTTATATCACCTCATATTTTACGTTATTTCAATAAACATGTAAAATGCTGGGCTGCTCATTTGTTAGCCAAAAACCTGCTAACTTGCTTTCCTAAAATATTAAATGTATTGTAAAATTGAATTTTGTTTTTCGGAGGGATAAGAATGAAAGATCCGCGTATTGCAACACTAGCAAAAAATTTAATTAATTATTCGGTTCGTTTGCAAAAGGGCGAAAAGGTTTTAATTGAAAATTTTGGCCTGCAAAGAGAGCTTGTGATCGCTCTTGTAAAAGAAGCCTACGAAGCGGGCGGATATCCATTTGTTTCTTTAAAAGATCAGCAGGTTGACCGTGCGCTGCTCCTAGGTGCGCAGGAGGAGCAATTTAATATGATGGCTGACTTTGAGGCGAATGTTATGAGTAAGATGGATGCATACATAGGTCTTCGTTCAGGCGACAATATCAGCGAACAGTCAGATGTGCCAGATGAAAAAATGAGGCTTCATGGGACAACCATCGGCAAGAAGGTTCACCGCGAAATCCGTGTTCCAAAAACGAAATGGGTTGTTTTAAGATATCCCAATACTGCGATGGCCCAATTGGCTAAAATGAGCACAGAAGCTTTTGAGGATTTTTACTTTAATGTATGTAATCTTGACTACAGCAAAATGGATAAAGCTATGGATCCATTAGTTGAATTAATGAATAAGACGGATAAGGTCAGATTAACTGGGCCTGGCACAGATCTGTCTTTCTCCATTAAAGACATTCCGGCCATTAAATGTTCGGGCCAAATGAATATCCCAGATGGAGAGGTATATACCGCCCCTGTCCGTGATTCTGTAAATGGTGTGATCAGCTATAATACGCCATCACCATATAATGGATTTACCTTTGAAAATGTGAAATTAACATTTAAAGATGGAAAAATAATTGATGCTTCTGCAAATGATACAGAAAGAATCAACAAAATCTTTAATACAGATGAGGGAGCGCGCTTTATCGGTGAATTTGCCATCGGCGTGAATCCATTTATCTCCCACCCAATGCAGGATATTTTATTTGATGAAAAAATTGATGGAAGCTTCCACTTTACGCCTGGCCAATGCTACGACGACGCTTACAACGGCAACCACTCCAATATTCATTGGGATATGGTCAATATTCAGCGCCCTGATTACGGCGGCGGGGAAATCTTTTTTGATGATGTACTAATCCGCAAAGATGGCAGATTTGTTATCCCAGAATTGGAGCCGTTAAATCCCGAGAACCTGAAATAGAACATAGGGTTTCTTTGTCCTTTTCATGATCAAAAAAAACATAAGGGACAGGGTGCCTGTCCCTGTGTCCTTATGTGATTTTTTGGCGGGCGTTTTCTGGCCAGATGATTTGCAGCTGGTCACCAGGTTTGAGTTTGCTGTGGAAGGCTGCCTTTTCTCCGTTTTGCAATAATTCAAATGTTCCGCTTGCCTTTTGGGGTATTTCGATATCGACATGTCCGAATATATCCTGAAACGTAAAGGGCTCTATGTTTCCTTCTTCAATGGTCAGGTAATCCCCATCTAAAATGATCTCTTCTTCTGAAAGAACTTTTCTATTTCGCCTAATGATGGCAACGGGTTTTGTAATGGTAATACTGTTGCCGTTAAAGGTTACTGGCAGGCTTTGCGATAATATCAGCTGCTTTAGCTGTGCAAGTTTTTTTAGGGTTGGCGTCCCCTTTTTTTCAATCGTTATCTCATCATGGCTGTCAAATGAATGGAAAGGCTTTATTTCTCTGCCATTTCTAAAAATCTTGCCTGATAAAGGAGGGATAACTGTTTCCTTTCCATCAATATTGACCCTAAAGGGCCTTATTTCTGCCATAAGTTCGTGAAGCTTTAAATCATTCAGTAATTCCTCGATAGTTTCCGGCATCCGGCATTCAATGACATCGCGGTCTTCAACTAATTTATCAGATGAAGCATCCGTGCCGTTGCAAGTAATACGCGCCTTTACGGTGTATTCCCTGCCATTAATTTTGACATTCTTAACAGGGATTTCGTCAATTAAATCCTTAATATAGAGCTCAGTAATTTCCCCATCCTTGCCTTTTTCAATCGTGATTTTATCGCCATTTTTTATTTCTGCATCAAACGTGCTTGGCAGGCCATTTTGCAGGATCAGCGGGGCTTCACCATATCCGCCTGGAATGGTAATGTTTTGCCCATTCACACTGACAATCATCGCCAGCCCCGGCTTGCCGTATAGCTTATTTATTTTGATTCCAGCGGCGAGGAGGCAATCACCAACCGTCATTTTCTTTACTTCAAATAGACGGACAGGACGTTCATTTACTTGAACAGTATGATACTGAACCGGTGATTGATGTGCAGCGATAGCAATTCCAATTGGCGTTACAAGGTCAGGGCCTTTGCTAATCTGTTTTGCAACAGTCAGTGAAGAAATGGCATCGATCCCGCGAATCGCCACCCGATTTTCTGGCAGGCCAAGCTTTTCTGCAATCCTTTTTGGCAGCTCTGGTGTCAGGCTTCCTCCGCCGACAAGCATGACTGCTTTTGGCGGCTTATTATTCATTTGAAGAATTTCCTGACAGATAGCTGAAGCCAGCCGGTCAATCGCGGGGGAAATTTTTTCTATGATGTCAGTTCTGTGAACCTCAGTCTCGAAGCCCAAAATATCTGTTACCGTAATGGTCTCAGTGCTGTTAAGCTCTCTTTTGGCTTTTTCAGCTAAAGGAAAGTCTAAGAGCAGCTGTTCACTGATTTCTTCGGTAATTTCGTCTCCAGCAATTGGTACCATGCCATAGGCAGTGACTGTGCCAGAATCTGTTATGGCAATGTCTGAAGTACCGGCTCCAACATCAACTAGGGCAACATTCAGACGTCTCATTGATGGAGGGATTAGGACGTTGATAGCGGCAATTGGCTCAAGGGTAAGTGCCTCCATTTCTAAGTCCGATCTTTGGAGCGCAGAAAGAAGTGATTCAACAACGACCTTTGGCAGAAAGGTTGCGATGATGTCAACGGAAGCCTCTTCACCCTGCTGATCAATCAGATTGCCGATTTCTTCTCCATCCAGTGTATAGCGAAGCACCGAATAGCCCACACAGTAATAATTTGCCTTTTTATCACATTCGAATTTTTCTGATACAATGGCTTGAGCCTGCTGAACAGCACTTAATTCTAAGTGCAAAATATCTTGTTTTTGCATGAGCGGTTTTCCGTGAATTTCTATTGTTTCCGATGCCCGCTCTGTAACAAGAGATCTGCCGGCAGCCGCCACACAGACCTTTTTTAATTCCCCATGTGTTTTTTCGAGTATGTCCTTCACCATAGTGATGACTTTTGATACAGCCAAGATATCGTGGATCTGTCCATCTAGCATGGCCCGCTCCGTATGTTCCTTCATCACCATATCAGCTACATGATAGTGGCCATCCCTTTTTTCCAAGATAATGCCGATGACAGATCGGGTTCCAATATCCAGGGCGAACAGTTTTTTATTTTCAAGCAAGGAAATCCCTCACTTTCTATAAGGTTTTGGAAGTGTTGTAGACCTTCATTTTGCAGGAAAAATTCTTTATCGCTTAAAAGCGTTTAATTATTAAAGAAAAAGTTAGTGACATCTTCAGATAATTCATATATAATAATTTCTAATTATTAAAAATGTATCACAGATTAATGAGCCTATAAAGGAGAATAAAAGGTGAACCCCATTTTAAAATAAATGCACCTTATTGCTTCGAATAACATGCTCAATTTAAAACTGAAGGGAAGGGACAGGAAAAATGAGTAAAGATCTTAATGAATTGCGTCAGCGTGTGGATGAACTTAATTTACAGCTATTGTCATTAATTAATGAAAGAGGGAAATTGGTTCAAGAAATCGGTAAGGCGAAAGAGACACAGGGGGTCTACCGTTTTGATCCTGTCCGTGAGCGCGATATGCTTAATCTTATCTTAGAGCATAATGATGGTCCATTTGAAAATTCAACAATTGTTCATGTTTTTAAAGAAATCTTCAAAGCTGGTTTAGAGCTTCAGGAAGATGATCATCGAAAAGCTCTATTAGTTTCAAGAAAGAAAAAGCCGGAAAATACTATTGTTGATATTAAGGGTGAAAAAATCGGTGATGGTAATCCGCATTTGGTTTTTGGCCCATGTGCGGTTGAATCCTATGAGCAGGTTGCAACAGTAGCTGACGCTGTAAAAGCAAAAGGCTTGAAGCTTCTTCGCGGAGGCGCGTTTAAACCAAGAACATCTCCATATGATTTCCAGGGTCTTGGAATTGAAGGCCTGAAGATTTTAAAAAGAGTAGCCGATGAATACGATTTAGCAGTTATCAGCGAAATCGTAAACCCTGCTGATATCGAAACGGCTGTTGAATATATTGATGTTATCCAGATCGGTGCTAGAAACATGCAGAACTTCGAATTATTAAAAGCAGCAGGTGCTGTGAACAAGCCAGTTCTTTTAAAACGAGGTCTTGCAGCAACGATTGAAGAATTCATTAATGCTGCTGAATATATTATGGCACAGGGAAATGGACAGATTATCCTTTGCGAACGCGGCATCCGTACGTATGAACGTGCAACAAGAAATACATTAGATATTTCTGCCGTACCTATCTTAAAGAAAGAAACTCATTTGCCAGTATTTGTGGATGTTACCCATTCCACAGGAAGAAGAGATTTATTGCTGCCATGTGCAAAAGCAGCTCTAGCAATTGGTGCAGACGGTGTTATGGCTGAGGTACACCCAGATCCGGCCGTAGCTCTTTCAGATAACGCCCAGCAAATGGATCTAAAACAATTTGATGAATTTATGAGCGAACTTAAATCATCTTCATTATTAAGAGTTTAATCGTCATAAAAAATTGCCTTCTGCCTAAAGGACAGAAGGCTTTTTTTTGTTGGAATAAATCTCAAATTAGCAGTATGCTTACAATAAAAATGAATTTAACGAGAAATACATATTTATGCATAAAAAAATTTGTTATTATGAAGAATGAACAAATGCATGAGTAGGCGGCTCATTCGTGCCGTAAACTAATATATACATCAATGTTTTTCGTTCAATTGAAGAAGGAGTGTCAATAAAATGAATGTAACGATTTATGATGTGGCTAGAGAGGCCAATGTTTCAATGGCTACCGTTTCACGGGTTGTCAATGGAAACCCAAATGTGAAACCGGCCACCCGGAAAAAGGTGGTAGAGGTTATTGAACGGCTTGGCTACCGTCCCAATGCGGTTGCCCGCGGTTTAGCAAGCAAAAAGACAACGACTGTTGGCGTTATTATCCCAGATATTTCAAGCACTTTTTTTGCAGAGCTTGCAAGGGGAATTGAGGACATAGCGACAATGTACAAATATAATATCATTCTTAGCAATTCAGACCAAAACCTAGAAAAGGAAATGCATCTATTAAATACTATGCTTGGCAAGCAGGTGGATGGAATTGTCTTTATGGGAGGGAATATTACGGACGAGCTTGTAGATGAGTTTGAAAAATCTCCTGTTCCGATCGTACTCGCAGGTTCCATCGAAGAAAATGAAAAAATTCCTTCTGTAAATATTAATTACGAACAAGCGTCATATGATGCAACAAAAATGTTTATCAGCGAGGGCCATAAAGATATTGCTATCGTTCTTGGCTCGTTCCATGAGCCTATTAATAAAAAGAAGCTGGACGGCTACAAGAAGGCACTGAAAGAAGCTGGGCTTCCTTATAATGAGGAATTGGTCGCAGAGGGAGACTACACATATGACTCCGGAATAGATGCCTTTGAAAAGCTCCTTGATGGCGAAGTCAAACCAACAGCCATTTTCTCTGGTTCTGATGAAATGGCTATTGGCATTGTGCATGGAGCAAAGGATAAAGGATTTAATATCCCTGAGGACTTTGAAGTGATCAGTTCAGATAATACCAGATTATCATTAATGGTGCGCCCGCAGCTGACTACGGTAGTACAGCCTTTGTATGACATCGGCGCGGTTGCCATGAGACTTTTGACAAAGCTGATGAATAAGGAGGAAATTTCAGATCATATTGTCGTCCTTCCCCATAGAATTGAACATCGAAGCTCAACAAAATCATAATCCAGCCGATGATATAGATAGATAAGAAAACGCAAAAATCAGGAGAGGGAATATGAAAAGGTTAGATATTTTAACACCGGTCGGCTTATTAGTTGGGATCATTATGCTTATTTTCGGTATTGTTGATAATGGGGGAATAGATGGCTTCCTATCCTTTATTGATCCGGCATCCTTCTTTATTGTCATAGGCGGACTGATTGCGGGGCTTCTAGTGAGTTTTCCTTTAAATGATATGAAGCATGTCTTTACCGTTGTCAGGCAAGGATTTACCCACAATGCAGGGGATCTGAATGAGTTAATTAATACCTTTGTCAGCTTATCTGAGCGTGCAAGGAGAGAGGGACTTTTGTCTCTTGAAGCAGAGATGGAGGAGCTGAACGATCCTTTTATTAAAAAGGGTATATTGCTTGCTGTTGACGGGATTGAGGCTGATATGATTAATGATATTATGAATGCTGAAATTTCCGCAATGGAGGAAAGACACAGAAAGGGCAGAAGTATTCTTGAAAAGGCCGGGGAATACGCGCCTGCATGGGGAATGATCGGTACATTAATCGGGCTGGTTCTCATGTTAAAGAGCTTAAATGACCCATCAAGTCTTGGCCCTAATATGGCAATTGCCCTGTTAACAACCCTATATGGAACTTTGCTTGCAAACCTGGTATTTCATCCAATCGCATCAAAGCTAATGTTAAAGACAGAGCAGGAAGTGTTTTTTAAGCAATTAATTATTGAAGGTGTGCTAGGGGTTCAGTCTGGCCAAAACCCTAAGCTGCTGCGCGAAAAATTAAGTGCATTTCTATCCTCCGATGACCGAAAAAAAGCAGCCTCAGCCCTTTTAGAGGGGGCATCAGATAATGAAGCTTAGGAAAAGGCCCCCTGAGCAAAAAAGAGGCGCACCCGGCTGGATGGTGACTTTTTCCGACTTGGTAACCTTAATTTTAGTCTTTTTTATTTTGCTATTTTCAATGTCGCAAATTGATATGATGAAATTTAAGGCGGTAACAGAATCATTGCGAGAACAATTTTTTGATTTTTATCCTACTGTTGTTCCGCTGGATTATTCCTCAGTTATTGAAAACGATATGCCAGCAAAAGATAAAAATCTTGAATCTGGTTCACAGCAGCAAGAGCAGAGTGCAGAAGAGGAATCAATGCAGAATCTATTGAACGAGGTTCAAGGTTTCCTGAGCAAAAATGGAATGGATGATGTTATTGTTGCTAACAGGACCGAGCGCGGCGTAGTCCTGGTGCTTGAAGAAAAGGTTCTCTTTGACCCTGGTGAGGCGACCATTCTTGGCGACGCCTATGGTTTTTTAGACAAGGTAGGAGAATTATTAAAGTCGATGCCCAATTTGGTCAAGGTTGAAGGACATACGGATGACCGCCCAATGAATAGTTTTCGCTATCCTTCGAATTGGGAGTTATCTGCTGCTCGGGCCAGCAGTGTCATTAAATATTTAATCGAGAACCATGGGCTGGACAGCAGGCGGTTTATTGCAGTTGGCTATTCTGATACTAGACCGCTTGTATCAAATGATTCCCCTGAAAACCGCAAAAAAAACCGCAGGGTTGAAATTGTGATATCTGATCCTAAATACAGTAAGGACGATCTTACATCAAATTAATGGAAAAGGACCCTTTTGGGTCCTTTTTTACTGTGGTTAGATTTCAGATCTTTTCATGCTTCTAATCGGATACAAGGCTTTTTCTAATGTTTGTCTATTTTTTTCGGTGATTTCCATTTTTCTAGGAATTGGTTTATATATGCCTTCCGGGTCATCCCATGAAAGCGGCAATGGCACAGGAGAAGCTTCCTTCCATTTATCTATCCAGGAGGAAGGAAGGGTGCCGAAACAATTTGAGTTTTCGGTCATCTCCATCCAGATTAATGCCCAGGCCCGTGGAACAACACGGAAAAT
Source organism: Cytobacillus sp. MT66 (assembly GCF_058792595.1). NCBI lineage: Bacteria > Bacillati > Bacillota > Bacilli > Caryophanales > Bacillaceae > Cytobacillus > Cytobacillus sp. MT66. The sequence goes on along the minus strand of NZ_JBXAFB010000009.1, from coordinate 122,864 downwards.
ATCATATCCGCCTCCGCCTACAGCGATCCATTTGCCGCCGCAATACTTATGTGCTAATTCATGTGCAAGCTTTGGGATCTCTCTGTATATTTTCATTGTTGCAGATAAATGGGTAAGCGGATCGAAATAATGGGCATCCGCACCATTTTGAGTTAAGATGACATCTGGCTTGAAGTACTCCGCCACTTCCCTGACTGAGGTTAGATACATTTCGAGCCAGGATTCGTCTTCCGTAAAGGCATCTACTGGTATATTAAAAGTAAAACCATAGCCTTTGCCCTGTCCCCGTTCATTCACATATCCTGTTCCCGGGAATAAATATCTTCCTGTCTCATGTATAGACAATGTACAGACATCAGGATCATCGTAAAATGCCCACTGGACCCCATCTCCATGGTGGGCATCGGTATCAATGTATAAAACCCTTGCATGATATTTCTGCTGCAGGTATTTGATCGCTACAGAACTGTCATTGTAAACACAAAAGCCCGAAGCTTTGCCGCGAAATCCATGATGCAGGCCTCCGCCAAGGTGCAAGGCATGTTTTGCACGGCCGCTCATTACTGCATCAGCAGCTGCCAGTGTCCCGCCAACTAAGAGGGAACTAGCCTCATGCATATTAGGAAAAATCGGTGTATCCTCCGTGCCAAGTCCGTAATTTTCCCCCGTCTCTGGGGGCAGCTTGCCAAGGCCAGCAAGTTTGACGGCATTGATATAGTGGGGGTCATGAATGAGCATCAGTTCCTCGTCCGTAGCAGAACGGGGAGGAATCATTTGATTATCTTCAATCGCATGCAGCAATTTAAGCAAATCAAGTGTCAGTTTAATCCTAAGCTGATTAAAGGGGTGCGTTTCGTTGAATTTATAGTTCAGTAAATCCTTTGAGAAAACAAAAACACTTTCATCCATCATGATGATTGCCCCGGAAAGTTTGGCCAAAGCACGACATGGCCGCATTTTTTGATATCTTCAATTAATGCAAGAGGATTCATGGTTTGAACCCTTAAAACGATAATTTTATAATTCTCATCACTTTTATCCGGATAAACTAGGACACTTTGAATATTTGCTTTTCGATTTTTAATCACTGCGGATATTTCATGCAGCATGCCAGTTCTGTTTGGCACCTTAATCTCAATTTGTGAGCCTGGCTGATGGGCACCGGTTAATTCTACCAATGTATGAAGCAGGTCAGTTTGAGTGACAATGCCGACCAGTTTCCCATCATTTAAGATAGGTAGACACCCGATGCGATGCTCATAAAGAATAGCGGATACCTCTTCGACAAAATCAAGGGGATGCCCTGTTATCACATCCGTCCTCATAATCATTTTTAGCGGATTTTGCAGGCCTTCCTTAAACTTTTCAGTATCAAAGATGGAAGGGGTCGCATCTCGTATGTCTCTGTCAGTGACAAGCCCGATTAAATGATGTTTTTCATCGATGATAGGGAGATGGCGGATTTTATTTTCGCGCATGACCTTCAATGCCTCCGCAATACTATCAGTTTCTGCAAGGGCAATAACCTTTGTTTTCATAATTTCTTCAACAATCATTCTTATAACCCCCTAAATTTAGTACATAAATCGATTCATAAAACGGAGGCGGTCAAATTTCTGAACGGACTCTATATCAATACGTTTGCCGATTCTAGCCATCAGGCAATTGGCTGGGTGAGAGCAAATCTCCGGGTCATCTGTTGCGTACCATTCCAGTCCGCCGGCATTCATCATTTTTTCCATGATCTTTCGATATTCCCATACATTTAGGCCGGTTCCTTTAAGGTCCCAATGCCAGTAATACTCAGTAGTAATAATGATGTAGTCTTCCATAGCATCATCCATCATGGAAACCTTAAGAAGGGCTTTGCCTGTTCCAGTCCCGCGAAATTCAGGTATTACTTCAATGGCACCTAGTTCAATTAGATCCTCCATTTTTCCTTGAGACCACCGTTCAAGCGGATCTGGGTAAACATATGTAACATATCCGACAATGGTTTCCCGAAATCGGGCAATAATAATTCTTCCTTCTGGCAGACCGGCTATCTCAATCAATGCTTTCTTTTGCTTTTCTGGCTGGCGAAAAGCTACTAAGTCGTTATGAAACTCCAATTCTGCAATTGCTCCTGGTGATACGGGTCCCTCAATAATTAAATCACCTTTTGCAGTCTTCAATTCCATTGCATTATAGGTTTTTTGATGCTCCATTCCTTCACCGCCTAAGACATATCAATTATATCTATTATACATAAATAGCTGCTTGTTTTTAGCGGCTTATATATATTTTCAGTATTATTTGAAAACATTTTGTGAACGTTGGATAAATAGTACTTTTTTACAATTTTTAAAAATATCCTGAAAATGAATATTTAAAAAATTGTGAAAAGATAAAACTTATATTATAATAATATTAATCTTAAAAACTGGCCATACTCGGTTAAGTTTTCTTAGTAATTTTAAAGGAGGATATACTATGAAAATAGAAGCACTGCCAGCAGCTCAAGGAAATTATAACTTAAAGAACTATGAAGAAACGTATTCGCAATTCGACTGGAAGGAAGCTGAAAAGGTATTCTCCTGGCACGAGACCGGGCGTGTGAATATGGCTTATGAAGCTATTGACCGTCATGCAGAATCCTTTAGAAAAAATAAAATTGCCCTGTATTTCCGTGAAGGCTTAAGAAACGAAAAATATACATTCAAGGAAATGAAAGAGCTTTCTAATAAAGCAGGGAATGTGTTCAAGACATATGGGGATGTAGAAAAAGGCGATCGCGTATTCATCTTTATGCCTCGTTCCCCGGAGCTGTATTTTGCCACGTTAGGAATTATTAAGCTAGGTGCGATTGCCGGCCCGCTTTTTGAGGCCTTTATGGAAGGAGCTGTCCGTGACCGGTTAGAGGACAGTGAAGCAAAAGTCCTTATTACAACTCCAGAATTATTGAATAGAGTTCCAGTTGATGAACTTCCAGCATTAAAGAAAATTTTCCTTGTGGGCGAGAACATCAAAGAAGAAGGCCCGTATGTTGATTTTAATAAGAAAATGGCCAAAGCAAGCACAAAGCTTGCAATAGAATGGGTAGAACGTACAGATGGCTTAATTTTACACTATACATCTGGTTCAACTGGGAAGCCAAAGGGTGTGCTGCATGTTCATAATGCAATGATTCAGCAATATTATACAGCTAAATGGGTGCTGGATATGCAGGAGGAGGATGTATACTGGTGTACCGCAGACCCAGGCTGGGTTACTGGAACATCCTATGGTATTTTCGGTCCATGGCTGACAGGAACATCCAACTTGATTGTTGGCGGACGGTTTAATCCGGAATCGTGGTACAAAATGATTGAGGAATATGGTGTAACCATTTGGTATAGTGCCCCAACGGCATTCAGAATGTTAATGGGAGCGGGGGATGAAGTAGTTAAGAAATTCGACCTATCCAGCCTACGTCATGTCGTAAGCGTTGGAGAGCCGCTTAACCCTGAGGTAATTAAATGGGGAATGAAAGTATTCCAAAAACGCATTCATGATACTTGGTGGATGACTGAAACGGGAGCGCAGCTGATTTGTAATTACCCTTGCCTGGAAATAAAACCTGGGTCAATGGGTAAACCAATTCCTGGTGTTGTGGCTGCGATTGTGGATGATCAAGGAAATGAACTTCCGCCAAATCGCATGGGAAACTTGGCCATTAAAAAAGGCTGGCCTTCCATGATGCATACCATTTGGAATAATAAAGAGAAATATGAATCTTATTTTATGCCAGGTGATTGGTATGTTTCAGGCGACTCCGCCTATATGGATGAAGAGGGGTATTTCTGGTTCCAGGGACGTGTCGATGATGTCATTATGACTTCAGGCGAAAGGGTAGGTCCGTTTGAAGTTGAAAGTAAACTTCTCGAACATCCAGCTGTTGCTGAAGCAGGGGTTATCGGAAAGCCTGACCCAGTCCGCGGTGAAATTATTAAGGCATTCATTGCTCTTATGGATGGATATACTCCATCGGAGGAATTGACTGAGGAAATTCGCCAGTTTGTAAAAACAGGTCTTGCTGCACACGCAGCACCGCGAGAAATTGAATTCCGCGATAAGCTGCCAAAAACTCGAAGCGGCAAAATTATGCGCAGGGTGTTAAAGGCCTGGGAGCTTAACTTGCCAACTGGGGACCTTTCCACAATGGAGGACTAGGATATAATAAAAAATAACCGCACCCATTCGGGTGCGGTTATTAATGTTCTCATTAATTTTTTTCTGTGTTCTCGCTTTCTTTCTTGTCTTCCTTCTCTTTTTCCTTTTCTGAATCAGTTCCGGAAGGTTTTGTTTCGCTCTCGTTCTGCTGTGCAGCAGGTGGCTGGTCTTCTGCTGATGACTCCGTTTGCTGCTCTGGGTTGTTTGGTTCACCTTGCCCAATCTGGACAATGTTTGATGGTTCTGACTCATTCCCAGCAATATCAACAGCGGTAATATAGAAATCGCCATTTGATGCATTGAAGGAAAATGCGCTTCCTGCAGGTATACTTCCTACCTTCTTAGCTCCATTTCCTGTTCTTTGATATACCCGATAACCGATGACATCACTTTCAGGGTGATTTCCCCAATTGATCGTTGAACCCGAAGACTGGATATTTAGAGCGCTTGGGGTCTTCCCATTTTCATTCATTTTAGACCCAGCAGCAAGCAGATTTGTCCATCTGGACTTGTTTGGAATTAGCTGAGATGCATTTTTCACTGTGATGCCGAATTTTTCCTCAAAATAATTTGGACTCAGCAATACACCTGTTTTTGTAAATTCATTAGGAGTGCTGTCAAGAGCCAAATATCGCTTATCGCCAATTTGTACATATTTGCCGCTTGAGAAGCTGTTATCAGCTGCCTTTGGCACAAACTTTGCATTATACAAATCTGTTTCAACGAGGCCAGCTTTTGCACATGCTTCTGAGGAAAGAAGTCCTGTAGCCGCGCAGTACGAACCGCGGATTATTCCTTCTGGCATTTTAAAAGATTCATTTGTTGCAACTAATTCTGGTGCTGCGCTATAGGCCGCGTTCATTAAATCTGCCCATAAATAAATGCCCCTTGGTCCATGATGCAGGCCTTTGTATCTGAGTTCCAGAGGCTTTGGCGTATCATAGCCGTTCCATACCCCGAAGCTTACCTTCGGATTTACGGCAACAAACCATGAATCTTTCAAATCCTGCCCAGTACCTGTTTTTCCTGCCCAGTCAGACTTGAATTTTATCCTGCTGTTTAAAGAGCTTGCTGTTCCATATTTAACAACATCTCTCATCATATCGATTGTTAAATAGGCCGTTTGCGGGCTGAATACTTCAACAGGTTTGACCTCATGCTGATAAATGACATTGCCTTCTTTGTCTGTTATTTTATCAATCATATAGGCATCAATGAATTTACCGCCATTAGCAAAGGTGCCATAAGCGTTTACATTCTCCTCGACAGTAACACCGTTAGTAATTCCTCCCAAAGACAGGGAGTTAATGTGGTAGTCACTTTCGATGACCGATGTAAAGCCCATTTTCTCTAAATATTGAGCTGGCCTCTGGTCAATAATTGACCGATAGACAAGCATGGCAGGCACATTGTATGACATCGCTAGTGCATATCTCGCAGATACTAGACCGCTATAGCGCTTATCATAGTTTTGCGGATAAGGCACGCCAGGACGGGACGGGTCAAGGTAAACTTCTACATCTGGAATAACTGTTCCTGGAGATGCAGCCCCGAGTTCCATCGCTGGGGCATAGACAACTAATGGCTTCATGGTGGAACCATTGGATCTTAGCGCATCTGTTGCATGGTTTAATGCCTCATCCTGATAATTTCTTCCGCCTACAAAGGATAAGATTTTTCCCGTGCTATTATCAATTAAAATAGCACCTACCTGAACAGGTTCGATAACTTCCTTCTTTTCTCCAGTTTCAGGATCTGTGACAACTTCAACTCTATCACTACCGTAATAGGTGAATTTATCCTTTGCCTCCTGCATAGCATCATAGATGCCTTTATGAATTGTTGTGTGAATTTGATAGCCATTTTGGCGAAGATTGCGGTCAGCCAGCATTTTATATTCGTTTCTAAGCTCACTATTTTCCTTTAAATCGCTGTGGGCATATCCATCACTTTCCGCTAAAATGCCTGCCATAATTTCAACAGCGCGTTTTTCGATTTCGAAAGTTAAGTATGGATATTTCTCAATAGTGCTTTCTGCACGCGGAGCGAAGTCCTTCGTCACATCATAAGCTAAAGCATCTTCATACTGCTTTTGAGTGATTTTCCCTCCATCGTACATTCTTTTTAAAACGACTTTCATTCTTTGCATGCCTGGTTCGAGTCCTTCAGGGCTTTTTAATTCACCTTTTTGGGTAAATGGAGTATAGCCGAACGGACTTTGCGGCAGGCCGGCAATGAAGGCTGATTGCGGAAGATTCAGTTCTTTTGCACTGATGTTAAACAATCCTTTTGCTGCCGCCTCAACACCTGCAATATTCCTTCCAGATGAGTTTCTGCCAAATGTGGAAACATTTAAATAAGCTTCTAAAATTTCCTTTTTATCAAAAAACTTTTCAAGCCTTAAGGCAAGAAGAATTTCTTTTGCTTTACGTTCAAAAGATACCTCATTTGTCAGAATCTGGTTCTTTATTAATTGCTGTGTTAGAGTACTTCCCCCAGATTGGACAGAGGCATTAGTTACCTCCTGAAACAAGGCCCTCATAATCGCTTTTGGAACAACACCCTGGTGCTGATAGAAATACTCATCTTCCGTTGAAACGATGGCATCGATCAGGAATTGGGAAACGTCCTCGAGCTTGACTTCTTCACGGTAAAGATCTGTCCGGAGCTTACCAAGATAAACATTATCTGAAAAGTACAGCTCAGAGGTTTCTTCGTAGTTATAAATATCCTTTTTCATTTCGTCATAAGGGCGAATTTTTTCATTTTTAACAAGCGAGGCGAAATATCCAGCTCCAACGCCGCCGGCAAAAGCACCGCCTATGACCATAACGATAATCAGCAATAAAATAAGGTTCCAAATAACCTGAAAGGAAATTCTGGCCCCTTTCGTTGCTTTTTTATTTGTAAAAAGCCTAAGACCCGACCTTAGTATTTCTTTCCAATCTTTATTATCTTTCATCCGCACCTCTCCCCTTAAAATCACATTCAATTATAGCATAAACAGGGGTATCATTTTTACCTTATTTCAACTATAAAAATCTGAAGAATTAGTTATTTTTTTAGCCTTCAAAAAGAATGTTGACTTTTTCTTTACGGTTTGATAAAAATGCTTTATATCAAAAAAATAATAAAGCCAAGACGGGAATCAGTAGTGCTTCTATCCCTGTGATCAGAAAGCCGGCGGTGAGCTGCGAGCCGGTACAAATAGAAGGATGAATTACCTCCCTGAGCTTTCACTGTCAACCTGTTAAACAACACAGTTATAGCAGTGAACGGATTTATCCGTTATCCGAATGAAGTGGAGGATTATCGATCCTCAATCTGGGTGGTACCGCGCAAAAAATACTGCGTCCCTGCAAATTTGCAGGGGCGTTTTTTATTTTTAAGGAGGAAAAAATAATGAATTTATTAGAGGATTTAAAATGGAGAGGCGTTATTTACCAGCAGACAGATGAAGAGGGGTTAAAGGAAACACTTGAAAAAGAGAAAATATCCTTATACTGCGGAATGGACCCAACTGGCGACAGCATGCACATTGGCCATCTGCTTCCATTCCTTACCCTGAGAAGATTTCAAAACTATGGCCACCGTCCAATCGTGCTTGTCGGCGGAGCTACAGGACTGATCGGCGATCCAAAAATGACCGAAGAAAGAACGCTGCAGACCATTGAAACTGTTCAGCACAACGTTGATTGCCTGACAAAACAATTAAAAAGAATTTTTGATTTTGAGGGTGAAAACGGAGCGACGATGGTGAACAACTATGATTGGACTGCTCCAATGAATATAATCACCTTCCTAAGAGATTATGGCAAGCATATCGGTGTTAACTACATGCTTGCCAAGGATACGATTGCTAAGCGTCTGGATTCCGGTATTTCGTTTACTGAATTCACCTATACCATTATGCAGGGGATGGATTTTAAGCTTTTATACGAAAATTATCAATGTAAGCTTCAGATTGGCGGAAGCGATCAATGGGGAAACATCACAACAGGTCTTGAGCTAATCCGTAAAATGGTTGGCGAAGGTTCAAAGGCATACGGGTTAACCATTCCTCTTGTGACAAAAGCAGATGGAACCAAATTTGGAAAGACAGAGGGAGGAGCTGTTTGGCTTGACCCTGAAAAAACTACACCTTATGAATTCTATCAATTCTGGATTAACACAGCAGATGCGGATGTTGTTAAATATCTAAAATACTTCACATTCCTTTCAAAGGAAGAAATTGAAGGTCTTGAAAAATCTGTAGAAGAAGAACCGCATTTACGCAAGGCACAAAAAGCGCTGGCAGAAGAAATTACTCGCCTTATTCATGGCCAGGAAGCATTGGACCAAGCGATTAAAATTACTGAGGCTCTCTTTAGCGGGGATGTAAAAAACCTTTCAGCAGCTGAGATTAAGCAGGGCTTTAAGGATGTTCCATCCTATGAACATGCTGCAGGTGAGGAAATCAGCATTATCGATTTGCTTGTAGCTGCCAAAATTAGCCCGTCCAAGCGCCAGGCTCGCGAAGATGTTGGAAATGGGGCGGTCTCCGTTAATGGTGAACGAATAACTGATCTCGAATATGTTTTGTCTGATCAGGATAAAATTGAAGGGCAGTTTACAGTCATTCGCCGCGGCAAGAAAAAATACTTCCTGATTAAATACATGTAAGAGAGGTCATTGTTTTGAAAAAGTCCGATATTGAATACCAAATTCAGGAGTTGAAGTCCGATTATATCAGGCTGCAGAATGATTTGGAAAAAATGGAATCAGTCGGGGGCAATATTGCCCCTTTAGAAAGGCAGCTTGAAGAGATTGAAAAACAGTTAGCTGAATTAAGGAAACAATTATAAAAGAAAAAGGCTGCCATTTGGCAGCCTTTCCTTATTAACGAGAGTAGAACTCAATAACATTATAAACCCTTGATACATCAATGTTTACGGGGCATTTATAAATGATTAGCCCCAAAATCAGCCCCATTTGCCTCTAAAACCTGGTTAAAAAGGGCAACAGATTTTGATTCGGATTCCTTCAAAATATGGCCATATACACTATAAATCATTTGTGCGGTGTTCCCTAATCTTTCAGCGATAACCTTTACATTTTGACCACTATTTAATAGGATTGTACAATGTGTATGTCGTAACCCATGTATGGTGACACCATGAAGATTTGCTTGTTTCAGTACGCGTCTAACAGCATATAACACGCCATTATCTGTAACGGGTTCACCGGTCTGATGTGAAGTGAAAACAAAAGAATCGTTTTGTAATTTATGGCCAAAGGATAGCATGGTTTCCATACACCATTTACGATAGTTTTTTAATTGCTGGATAAGCAGCTCATCAATTAAAATGGTTCGATAGCTGTTTTTCGTCTTGGGTGTCCGTACCCCTTTATTATCACGTGTTCTTTCAATGGTGATGGTTTTATTCCTGAAGTCGATGTTTCTCCATTGGATTCCCAGGGCTTCCCCTTTTCGCATGCCCGTATAAGCCACCGTTAAGATAAAACTGTAATTCGTGATGTTTTCAACTTGTTTAGCGGTAGATAGAAACTTTACTAATTGGTCAGGGGTGAAATAGTTTAGCTTTTCATCCTTTTGCATTTCATCTTCATTATAGATACTAATTTTCGTGAAACGATTCCGAGACAGGATTTCATCATCCACCGCAGCATTAATGGCGATTTTAAATAAATTATGGAACAATTGAACGGTACTCGGTTTATATTTCTTTTTAAGCACATTGATATAATCACGTACATATGTGGTTTTATCTAACTTTTGAAGCTTGTAATTCCCGAGTAATGGCTTCATTTGTAATCGAATGGCCATTTCTCGCTGTTTCCTAGACGTTTCTTTCCAGCTATTCTTATTTGTTTCATACCAAATGTCTAACCATTGACCAACATTTAGCTGGTCATACTCAATTTGTTTGGTATGTCCTTGCAGCGTTTGAGCTTTCACCTCTAATAAGGCTTTGATCGCTGCTTTATCTGTTTCAAACCCGCTTTTCTTCTTCTCTTTCCGCTTTCCCAGTGCGTCATAATATTTATGGCGAAACATCCAACGTTTTTCCCCTTGAGTATTGGAATAAGAATAAACCTCCGCTTCCTTTGGATGCTTTTTTAATTTCACCTATACCATTCCTTTCATTGCTGGCGAGCGTGTGCATAGGAACGGGTAAGTAGTTGTTATTCCTCTCCTTCCTTGTTGGCTTCTCTTTTGGTAATGAGATAGCCCACATAATTCAAGAGTTCTTTTCTTTCATCCATTGTTATCTTTTTTCCCTTATAAGAAAATTCGTATATTTCATCTAGCAAATGCAGTTCCAGATCAATGTAATGCTTAGAGGTTTTTCCGTCTTGCCATTCGTAGCCTATCCCGAACTTGTTCAAATCTGAAGCGAAAGCCGCACGAGCCTCATGATCTAAATAACCCGCTTTATTAAGTAATTCCAAATACTCCACACCGTAATGGTCAGCAAGTTTTTTAAGCACATCAAAGCTGGGCTTTCGTTCTTTGTTTGTTCTTGGATCGAATCCTCTTTCTAATGTACCTAAATAGGAATGGCTTATCCTGGTGGCCTCTGCTACATCCCTTAATGAATTTTTACCCCTTAATTTTTTCAGATAGTCTCCAAATTCACTCATTTTATCACCTCTGGTGTTGCTAATTTCTATTAACATTGTATATCATGGTTGACAACTATGCAAGTTGTGATATACAATCATAATCAAACGGAGGTGTATATCATGATGGACAATCGTTTAAAGGAAATTAGGATACAAAGAGGAATGACAATATCAGAACTGGCAAGACGTTCTGAGTTGAGTCGTATTACAATCAGTAATATCGAAAACAAAAAGAGTAATCCTACGCAATCAACAATCGTGGCTATAAGTTCGGCATTAGGTAAAAATCCAACTGAAATTTTTTTTGGTGTTTTGTATACCATGATATACAGTGGTAAAGGAGGGTAAGGAGAAATGGACATACTGAATGCTCAAAACTTTAACAAGATGGCTTATGAACAGATTGAAAAGCGGTTAGATGCTGTTATTCATGAAACATTGCTCCTCATTGATGTAAAAAGTTTGGCCAAAAGATTATCCATGTCAGAGCGATTTATTGAAGATGAATTTCTAAAAGATCCGAGGGTCAGACAGCACGAGGTTCGCAAAAACAAAAAGAGATGGTATTGGTACAAACCAACGATTAAAGCGATTGAAGAAATTATAAAAACGGAATGGTACTAAAAATAAAGCTGGCGGGCGTGTGCAAAGTACCAAAAAAGGAAGAATGGTAGTTTCGTAAAATTGTGTGGGCAGATAGGGTTAAAGAGGTTAATAAATTGAAGGAAGGAGCAGCAAAACATGGGTAAATTTCCAGCAGCAAAACATTTATCAGATGGGGAATATAGGCTTTTATTAACGGTTTATGCCGATCATAACAGTTCTATGGGACTGGAGGAGCGTAAAAACTATACCTTGTCCGATATTGTGAAAGTGAAGCGGAATCCGGAGGAAAATTGCTTAGATGTGCATTATCAAAATGGGGAATGGTGGCATTATTACGGTAATGGTACATGGGGTTAAGATTGATTGCTAACAAATCAGAATAGGAGAATGCTAGATGATTGCATGGTTATTTATTTCAACATTTACATTCTTGGTGGGATTATTTATTGGTATGGATAAAAGCGGTGCTTTAGATGAGGAAACAAAATCATAATCGTATTCATTTCGTTGTTGAGCAGATCAAAAATCGTATTGATATAAGAGAAATTGCAGAAGAGCACCTTAATTTGAACAGACAAGGAATGGCTTGTTGCCCGTTCCATTCAGAGAAAACACCGTCTTTTTCTGTTAGTTCTAAAAAGAAGCGGTTTAAATGTTTTGGTTGTGGTATTGGTGGTGATGTTATTGATTTATATGCAAAACTGAATAACCTATCGAATGGGCAGGCTATTGGCTATTTAGGGCAGCGTTTAGGGTTGTCTAGTAACAAACCTATACCGAAATCAATAGAACGAAAATATGCCGAAAAAACCAAGGATAAGAAGCTGGAACAGCGCTTCTTACAGGCATACAAACAAGTGTTTTATAACTTATGTTCCGTTCGGGATGTAATGAATGATTTAGCCAGGCAATATGAATTCATGGAAGATATGGAACTGGATGATTTATTGGTACAGTATTACCACGAACGGGCTTATCATGAACATTTACTAGAATGGCTGCTTGCTGGAATACTAGAAGAAATCAGTTTCAAACAACAAATAGACGTATTTTTGGAATAAGGACAAGGAGAATATCCACTCTCAAGTATTCTTTTTCCGCAAAAAAGGCTTTTCTTGCTCATACCTTGCATGGGTGAGAAAGCCTTTTTATTTTGCTGCAAATCCTGGATATTTAATTTCTAAAAATATGTTTTAAATCAAGTTCCAGTCCTCTTATGGTTTGAACTTGTATCATATCATCTTTTGTAAACACACCGAATGATTCAAATTTATTTTCATCAAATAAGAATACTTCTATAAACTCATTCATAGCGTCCACAATCCAGTATTCCTTAACTCCGACTTTCTCATATAAGTAATATTTTTCCCATTTATCTAATTTGATAGAGGAAGGTGAAAGTATCTCGATAATCATATCTGGTGTCCCTTGGCATCCTCTTTCGTCTAATTTACTTTTATCATAGATGACTGTAATATCTGGCTGCACAACATTATACACTTCATCATTGTCTTTATTTTCAGCTTGTAAACGCACATCAAATGGAGCGCAATATGCTTCACCTTCACTTGAATTTTCACGAAGAAAAAGTGTGAATTCAATCAAAAGTTCCCTTAAGATTTGTTGGTGTCTTCGGGAGTGAGGGGGAGCCAATTTAAAAATCTCCCCATTAATAATTTCAATTTTCTCTTTTTCATTATCCGACAGATAATCTTCATATGAATATCTTCTTTCACCCTGGTTAAAAACCATATATCATTCCCCCAACATTAGGAATAATTTTTCAAAAAAAGGGATTGGTAAAAACCGCTCTTTCCTAAATAACAGGTCGTCCATCAATTATTAAATAATATGTCAATCAAAAGGAAAAAATGTTATAATTAGTTTTTTTAGAAGGCATGAAAGACCTTTTTACTAATTATGATAATACGCTTCGAAATTTAGCGAATAGGTAGTTGCATGACCAGATTTTTAACCAAAAAAGAAGTTATTTTCATCAACGCCTTAGTAATTAAACGATATACACCAAAGGAACAAGCAGAAGTGAAAGACTATTCATTTGGAGAAGAAGCTTATCCGACTTTTTGGTTAAAGGCTGCTGCATTTTATGCGAGCATTCACAAAATCACGCTTTTCATAATGCAAATAAACGGACTGGATTTTCGGCTATGAAACAATTTCTTTGGGTGAATGGCTATACCTTAAAAGCATCCGAACAAGATGCAGAGGATTATACGTTGGGGGTGGTAAGGGAAAAGCCGCCCATTAAGGAAATAGCCGCTTGGATAGAAGAAAATGCGGTGGAAAGACTTCAAGAAAAATGATAGAATAACAACAACATAGAAAATTGTTTGAAGGACTTTTATTCTATGGTCTAACACTCGAAAGAAGCCCAATTCTGATAAGGAAGCAGGGCTTCTTTCATTTTGAAGAGAAGGTGCGTTGTTCCAGAAAAGGGCCATTTTCTGCAATACGGAAGGGGGTATTAAGGTGGTGGATTTTTCAAAGGTTTTTTTGTTACTTAGTATCTTGCTGATACTATTGGTTGGTTGTAATAATGTCAACAAAAACACTTCTACCAGTAACCCTACTCCAAAAGAATATTTGAAATATGATAATGCTGATATTTTTTTCCTTAATGAGCATGTGTTTTCAAATGCACAAAATATTGAATGGGTAACAGAGTTGGAATATGAATTAGGTGAGCAAATAGGCGAAATAAAAAAACTAACAGATAAGGCATCTAAATTTAAGAACGGGACGGCAAATAAATTACCAATTGGAACAAAGATATTTGAAACAGATACACCAGTATACATCGCAATTGTTGATGGAAGAGAGATACCATATTTAGAAATGATAGAAGGTTAGTACCTTATTCAATTATAGGGCCATTTTCTTGTTAGATTTATAACGAAAAGAGGGATTGTATATGAAGCAGTTATACTCATCGTTGCAAAAGGCAGGTTTGATTTTCACAAGTAAACTTTTTGATGAAGAAGAGACGTTTATTCTCATTGAAACAAGGAAAGATGGTTCATCACAAGTTGATATCCCCACATTCGAATCCATTTTTGGAGATGTAAAAGAGAATCCGACATATGAAGCCTTATCTGGTTCCCACACTTTTAAATTAGATGGAAAGCAATATACGATGACTGCTGAGGAAATGGGTTATCAAAAGTATTTCGACCAATGGAAAGAGCAAGGAATATTTAACTTCTGATCAACAAACGGGCGCTTTAATGTAGTAAGACAGTTGTTTTATTTGAGGACATGAACCATTTTTCGACAGAGCGTTGATAATCGAAACGTGGGTGTGAATGGCTTCATAAGGCGGTTTCGGAACCATCACGAAGAAATTCGGAGGTTCCGAGCCGTTTTTTGTTTGATTATAAAGAAATTTTAAAAGCGGAAGAGAGGTTTTTTCCAACGGTTAGCAAAAACCAAAAGAAGGCAGACCAAAAGAGAAAAAATAATTTCCGTCACCGATTGATCAAAAAAAGGCAACAAAAAACGCTTGTTTTCAAAATCGGAGAGCTAGGTATCGAGAAGTTGTAGTTTTTCCACTTTTTCCAAGAACGGAGAATTGTTACTTGCCTATTCCTATACACACGCCGCCATGATTATTTTTATCGTTTTGGGGATCGCCCCAATCTTGCCCCACTTTGCCCCAATTCCATTCAATTTTATGCTATATTTTGCATAGTGAAATAAAATAAAAAAGCCCGAGAACCTTGATATGACAAGGTTTCTAGGGCTTTTAATGTTATACTTTGCAAGGCGCAAAGATTAACGAGAGTAGAACTCAACGATTAGAGATTCGTTAATTTCAGCTGGAAGTTCAGAACGCTCTGGTAAACGAGTGAAAGTTCCTTCTAACTTGTCTGCATCGAAAGTTAAGAAATCAGGAACAAAGTTGTTTACTTCGATTGCTTCTTTGATGATATCAAGGTTGCGTGATTTTTCACGAACGCTGATTGTTTGTCCAGCAGCTAAACGGTATGATGGGATATCCACACGAGCACCGTCTACAAGGATATGACCATGGTTAACTAGCTGACGAGCCTGACGGCGAGTACGAGCTAAGCCAAGACGATAAACAACGTTGTCAAGACGTGATTCTAAAAGAACCATGAAGTTTTCACCGTGTTTACCAGCCATTTTACCTGCTTTATCGAATAAATTACGGAATTGGCGCTCATTTACTCCATACATATGACGAAGTTTTTGCTTTTCCTGTAATTGTAATCCGTATTCAGATAATTTTTTGCGTTGGTTTGGACCATGTTGTCCAGGAGCGTAAGGACGCTTTTCTAATTCTTTACCTGTACCGCTTAGAGAGATTCCAAGACGGCGAGATAATTTCCAGCTTGGGCCAGTATAACGAGCCATTGAAGACTCCTCCTTCATGTTTTTATTTTGGTAAAATAAAAACAGATGTGTACAACAATCATGTCCATTTTGTTTTCTAGTATCTTCGCCCTCGCAGCTGAGGGTTACACAATACCCCATCATCAGAAATCCCTGATTGAGGAACAAAATGAGTGCATCAGAGTGTTCACATAGGCTGCGATATTTTACACAAAGAATATTATATAATTTATCTGCTAGTAAAGTCAATCATTAAAAAGTTGTTTTTTTAGTTAAATCCCTATAGTATTCATAAATTATCCTATCTTTGTATGATATAATATGGGAAAGAAAAAGAATATTTGAGTGATAGCAGTGAAAGAAACGCTAAAAGAGAAACGAATCCGATTTATGCTAATCGGTTTTTTTGTTCTAATAACAGTATCTGCTTTCTTTATCCGTCAAGAAAAGGTGCAGCACGAGTGGCATGCACCAAGGGCAGCGGTTCTGCATGAAAGCATAGATGAACAGGATCATGCGATTGTAGCACTATATGAATATAAAGAAAAGCAGCATGTGTTAGGTATTTATGAAATGGATCGAACTAATCAATATAAATTTAATGCTATAACCATTTTATCACTGGACAAGTCTCCAGATGAACTCCGGCCAGATAAGAAAGGCATGGGGGTTTGGGTGCTTGCGGGAGATAAGTGGAGTTATTATACGAAACAGCTTGAACTGAAAAAGAAGGCTCTAAAAGCGGAAAATGTTGTTGATGATAAGGAGCCCTTTGTCTTTGATCAAAATAATTCAGCCATTATATTGAAAAGTGGGCAGTCAATTGCTCTTTCAGAGAAAGAACATCCAATTGAAGTGCATGCATTGTCGGCAGACTCCTCCCTCCTGCTTATTGTTACAGATGATGGCATAAAGATTGCTGCCAATAATTAATAATTTTTTGATTATTATGAATGTCTAGGGTGATGATAATGATGGGACCTAACGAGCATCAATTAATATTAACACTAAAAAGCCGCTTTTTAGATATTCTTGATGTAGAAGATGGCTTATTATCGTATGGAAATTTATTGTTTGAAATGCTCGAAGCCATCAGGGAAAAAGCGGATTCCAAGGCAGCTGCTTTTTACAGCTATCATAATTGTAAAAAACAATTAATCCTTGAATTGGCAACAGGAGATCAGGGCTATTTTTCAACTGTCCCTTCTGCCAGCTTTAGAGAAGACCTCGGGAGGATTAGGAAGGAAGGACAAGGCTTTATCCAAAGAGACTTCGCACTATCATTGGATAAAGGGGATTTAGGTTTTATCGTGCTGAAATCTCCAGGAAATGCAAGCATGATTTCAGAAAGCCTTGCAGAATCGCTCAGTATAGAAAGTGTTAAATTTATTGCTAAAGCAAAATATTTAGCGCGGACTATTTTAGAAGAAAAAAGGTATAAACAGCTTTTTCGGGTCACTGAAAAGTTCCATTCAACGATGAATATGGATGATGTGCTTGGAGAAATCATTGATACCCTAAAAGAGGTCTTTCCTTCCTTTACCTACTATTTGCTGCTTTCACATGACAGCCGAAATCTGGGGGGGCTGCCGATAAAAGATTTAGAGTATGACAGTGAAAATCTTGCTGCTATGCAGGCATATGTAACTGGTTCTGTTCAATTCGAAGACTCCCTGCAGGAGAAAAGGTCCATCATGTATGCGCCCCTAAAAGGAAAGCAGGGAGTTTATGGGGTTTTGCAAGTTATAGCGCCGAATACTATTACCTTTCCAAACAATGAGATAGAATATATTACGCTTCTTGCCAAAACAGCAGGAAGCGCATTGGAAAATGCGCAGCTTTACCAGCAATCAAGAAGATTTATTGCTGATTTAAAGCTGATCAACGAAACATCTCATCAATTAAATTTAAATTTAAGGCTGACAGATACGACAAACTATATGACAAAACAGATTGTCGCTTCTTTTGATGCGGAAGAAGTGGGGTTTATCCTGTTTTCTGAGGAATTTCAAATAACTACTGTTTTACATGGAAGCACTGAATTTTTCTTCAAAAAGGAAGCAGAGAAATATATAAAATTTGTTAAGAAAAAAATAACCGAGAATAATGAATCCATTTTCATTGGCGACTTTTCGCCGAATAATGGTTTAGAGTACAAATATAAATCCATCATTGCTGTACCGATGTCTCAGTCTGGGGTTTTAAGGGGATTTGCAATTGTCATGGGAATCGAAGCCTACCATTTTTCATTCGAATCTTTTAAGCTTCTTCAATCTCTTATTCATCATTCCACCCTGGCCTTTACCAATTCTATGCTGAGGGAAGAACTTGAGAAGATGGTGATTACCGACCATCTCACAAAATTGTATTCAAGAAGCTTCCTTGATGAGCGGATTCATCAGTCAATGAATCAGGATCGTGAAGGGACCTTTATTTTAATTGACATTGATGATTTTAAATCAGTCAATGATACGTTTGGACATCAGGTAGGAGATGAAGTAATCATTCAAGTGGCAAAAATTATTCAAGGAAATATCCGCGGAACAGATATTGGGGCAAGATGGGGCGGAGAAGAACTGGCAATCTATTTGCCTGGCGTATCCTTATCTGATGGTTTATTTATTGCCGATCGTATTGTTAATAAGGTAAATGAAAATACAGATCCGCATGTGACAATTTCATGCGGTGTATCCCATTGGAAAAAAGGTGCCAATGTTTCCTATTCCGTGTTATTTAGGTCAGCTGATCATGCACTATACACTGCAAAACAAACGGGAAAAAATAAAGTAGTTGTACAGGAAAAGGTCTTGTCGAATAGATAAATCGGCAAGGCCTTTTCTTATTAAACAAAAAAGGCTTGAAATCATATCCTATATAAAATGCAATCATTGCTAGCGGTTCTAAAAAAAGGGGAGATCATTGTGAAGGGGAAAACATCGGGGGAATTTGAAACAAAGCTGATTCATGGAGGCTATGATTCTTTCAAATATGATGGAAGCCTTGTTCCGCCTATTTTTCAATCATCCACATTTACGTTTGAGAATGCGCTTCAGGGGGAAAGACGTTTTGCCGGTGAAGAAGGGGGCTATATTTATTCAAGGCTGGGGAATCCAACGGTAAAGGTTCTTGAAGATCGGATGGCAGAATTGGAAAATGCGGAGGCAGCGTTAGCGTTTGGATCTGGCATGGCCGCTGTATCAGCTGTATTGTTTGCATTAACGAAATCTGGTGATCATATTCTTTGTTCGCAGGGGGTGTATGGCTGCACCTTTGGATTGCTCGAAATGATGAACGAAAAATATCATATTAGCCACGATTTTTCTTTAATGGAATCGAAAGAACAGCTGCTAGAAGCAATTAAGCCAGAGACAGCCTGTATCTATATAGAAACGCCCATTAACCCGACTATGAAGCTTGTGGATCTCGAGATGGCAGCAGAGGTCGGCAGGGAAAAAGGAATTCCAGTTATCGTTGATAACACCTTCTGTTCGCCATATTTACAAAATCCTATTTCCTTAGGCTGTGATGTTGTTATCCATAGCGCGACCAAATACATTTGCGGGCACGGGGATGTAATTGCAGGGATTGCTGCGGGTAAGAAGGAGTTTATGGATTCTGTCGCTAAGACAACTTTAAAGGATATTGGAGGCATCATTTCTCCATTTGATGCCTGGCTGCTCCTTCGCGGTTTAAAAACCCTTGCTGTAAGGATGGACCGTCATTGTGAGAACACCGAAAAAATTGCGGAATTTCTAATCCAACATCCAAAAGTAGAAAAGGTCTATTATCCAGGAGATAAAAACAGTCCTGAATACCATATTGCTAAAAAGCAAATGCGAAAACCTGGGGGCTTAATTTCCTTCTCTCTTAAAGGGGATAAAAAAACGGCCCAATCTTTTATGGACGATCTAAATTTAATTAAAATAGCTGTAAGCTTGGGTGATGCCGAAACATTAATCCAGCATCCGGCGACAATGACGCATGCAGTGGTTCCAAAG
The DNA here is from genome assembly GCF_058792595.1 of Cytobacillus sp. MT66. NCBI lineage: Bacteria > Bacillati > Bacillota > Bacilli > Caryophanales > Bacillaceae > Cytobacillus > Cytobacillus sp. MT66. Next base: position 103,068 of record NZ_JBXAFB010000009.1, on the reverse strand, counting down.
CAATCAAGAGAGAAAATGGGGATTGATGACAGTCTATTAAGGCTTTCGATCGGATTGGAAAGCTGGGAGGATATTCGGAATGATCTGAAACAGGCTTTAGATATTCTTTAGGAGAAGGGGCTGTCAAAGTGACAGCCCCTAAAACTGCTCAATTCAGAAGGCTTCTGGAGCCTTCTGAAACCTTGCAAATTATAAATAAGACACAAGGATTCTTACGAAATCTTCCAGTTCTCTTTTGTCCAGCTCATCGAAGCGGCTTTTTTCCGGCGAGTCAATGTCGAGCACACCAATCAGAACCTGATCTTTAACAATTGGCACGACAATCTCTGATTGAGATGCCGCATCACAGGCAATATGGCCTGGGAATTGGCTGACGTCCTCTACTAGCTGTGTTTCCACTTGTTTGGCAGCAGTGCCGCATACACCCTTTCCAAATGGAATTCGGACACAGGCTGGAAGTCCCTGGAAGGGCCCCAGAACAAGTTCATTATCTTCGGCTAAATAAAACCCCACCCAATTAATTCGGTCAAGGAATTGATTCAACAGTGCACTGGCGTTGCTTAGATTAGCTATACGGTTCGGTTCACCGTCAAGAAGTGCAGCCAATTGCTTTTTGACGAGTGAATATTTTTCTTCCCGTGTTCCCTGATAGGAATCGACTTTAAACAATGCTATTCACCTTTTTTCTTAAGAAATTACCTATTATTTTAGCAAAATCACAGGAAATGCCCATCATTTTGTCGAGAAATATATAAAGGATAAGGTGATTTTAACAAGAATATTTTAATGTAACAAGAAATCCGTTTGTTTTTGTCTAAAGATTTGGGGGAAATTCTAAGGGGGTGTCAAAAAATGAAAAAGACTTCTAAGGAGTTAATTGTTGAAGCGGCCGTTTCGTTGTTTAATTCAAAAGGATTTAATGGAACCTCTATCCGGGATATTGCAGAAAAGGCAAAGGTCAATGCGGCAAATATTGCTTATTATTTTAAAAACAAACAGGGGCTCCTGGAACACTGCTTTACCATGTATTTTGAGGGATATGTTGAGGAAATTGAAAAGGGATTTGAACTGATTGATGAGGGTGCGCCTGGCTGCCTAAAAAAGATTGCCGAAAATATTATGAATTATCATTACCATAACATTGCTTTAACTAGATTCGTTTTGCGTGAAATTTCCATAGATTCCCAATTTGTCCGCGAAATTATGTCTACTTATTTGATGAAGGAAAGGTACTATATTAGCAAGGTCGTTGAGAAGGGTGTGAAGACAAGGGAGTTTCGCCATTTAATGACCGATTATGTGATTCTTCAGCTCAAAGGCCTATTAAACATGCCATTTTTAAACGCCCAATATATGGCCGAAGTACTGCACGTTTTTCCCCATGAAAAGTATTTTGCCGAAAAATATTTACAGGAAGTTTTTAACTGGGTAGATGGTGTTTTGTGTAAACATGAATACGAAAAGACTGTATTAGCTGTCTACTGAGTTTCAAAATGCTGGAAGGAGGAAGCATAAAGAGTCCTTAAGCTTCCTGAATTTGCATAACATCCCGTCCCTGTCCCAGTTCCTTTATTTGGTGCGCGTCAGATCCATAAATGAGAGGAATCCCCATTATTAAAGCTTTTTCTGCGATCCAGCGGGGTGGATATGGCTCTTTGCAAAGAGGTTTAGAGGTGCCAGCACCATTATAATCAAGTTCGTAGCCCTTATCATTTATGGCACTAAGAATATTTGTTATTTCCTCAGTAAATTCCCTCTGTAAAGGGAATTTTTTTTGGAACTTTTTTACAATGGTCATATGACCTATACGCTTTGGTTTGTATGGGCCAAGGTCACACTCAATTGACTTAAGTAATGTACGGAAATAATTTGTATACACCTTTTCAATGCCCCTGTACTTTTCAATCATTTGCAAGAAGGTATCTGGACTGTAATCCAGGCAGTCATACATGTTATCATATTTCAAAAAATGGACAGATAAAATGGCATCATCCAAATATTTGCCATATTGATTAAGAAATGCTGTTGTCCCCTGCTCAAAGCCCTCAATATAGTCAACCTCAAGGCCAGTATTAATTTCTATTTTACCTTTATATTTTTGTTTAACTTTGGCCACTTCTTCGAAATAGGCTTCAAGTTCCTCTAGCCTCATTGAGCTATCCTTAGCAGGGACAGGGTCTATAAAGCCTTTTGGCAGAGGGGCATGCTCGGTAAAAGTAATTTCCTTAAATCCTAACGAAAGAGCTCTCTGGACATAACCTTCTATTGGGTCTTTTGTCCCGTGCGGGCAAAATGGTGTATGAATATGGCCATCCTTCACGGCGATAACTTCCTTTCCAGCGTAAGTATAGTGAATTAATTGGAAATATTAGGAGATTATTATTCAATTAAGATTACAAACATATTCTTTTCTTATATTTTATATAAAAAATTGAAATAAATAGTCAAAAATTGTCGTTTACATGGTATCATAAAAACATTGAAATGAACATCAATTCAAGTATATAGATCGTCATATTGCTCGGAAGGAACAGGGGGCTTTTAAAAATCATGGAGTACATTATTGGCGCTATCGTCATTGTCATAGGATTATTTATTATAGGTTTTATTTTAAAGAAGAAGAATTTTAAGGAAATTGACCGGCTGGAAAAGTGGAAAATGGATATAATGAATCGCCCTGTTCTTGAAGAAATGTCGAAAGTTAAGCAATTAAACATGACGGGACAGACAGAAGAACTATTTGAGCGCTGGAGAAGCGAATGGGATGATATCGTCACTGTCAAGCTTCCGAATGTGGAAGAATTTTTATTTGACGCAGAGGAATTTATTGATAAATATCGATTCAGAAAGGCCAAAGAAGTTCAAAGAGAAATTGAAAAGTACCTTGCTGATATTGAGGATAAAATTAAGATATTGTTATCTGAATTAAACGAGCTTGTAGGAAGTGAAGAAAAGAACCGGGTAGAAGCAGAAGATTTAAAAGATCATTATCGTGAGAGCAAAAAGCACCTATTGGCTCACCACCATACATATGGCAAAGCAGCAGATCTGCTTGAAAAGGAACTTGAAGGCATCTATAGCAAGTTTGAAGATTTTGATGTAAAAACTGAAATGGGCAATTATTTGGAAGCAAGAGAATTGGTAATGACAATAAAGCTTCAAATGAACGAGCTGGACCAAAAGATGGAAGCAATTCCGAACCTGCTTGCTGAATGTCAGTCGAAGATTCCGGCCCAGTTAAAAGATCTTAAAGAAGGATATAAGGAAATGGCTGAACAAGGCTATATCCTGGATCATATCGAAGTAGAGAAAGAAGCTGAAAAGCTTTTAGGTGAAATGGCTGTTCATTTAGGTGAAATTGAAGAAGCAAATATTTCTAATGCTCTCCCAGGTATTGAGGAAATTAAGGATAGAGTCAACACGCTTTATGACCTTCTGGAAGAGGAAGTACATTCGAAACACTTTATCATCCAGCAGGATCCAGTGACTAGAAATATGCTGTTTGCCAATTTGGACACAAATAGGCAGCTCAAGGAAGAAGTGGCGTTTGTTCAGCAGAGCTACCACATTTCTGAAAAGGATGCTCAAATACAAGCGGAGCTTGATAAAAAGCTTGTCCAGCTGAATAAGCGATTTGAGACTTTAGAATATAAGATCTTAGCAGAAGGCACCGCTTATTCGTTCTTAAAAGCCGAGCTTGAGGAAATTAAAAATCAACTGGAAGAAGTAACAGAAGAGCATGCTAAGTTCCAAGAGAAACTCCAAGCATTAAGAAAAGACGAATTAGCTGCCAGAGAAAGTGTCGCGGAATTGAAAAAGCGCATAGCTGAATGTGTAAGACTTGTTTCAAAAAGCAATGTTCCAGGAATTCCTCAGGATTATCAATATTTGTTAGAAGATGCAAGAGAAAGCATTGGAAATGTGATTGAAAAACTGAATGAAAAACCGCTCGATACGCAAATGGTTCAGCAGTATCTAGAACTTGCAGTATTAACTGTAAACAAGGCTGTGAAATCATCAGAAGAGATGATTGATACCATTATGCTGGCTGAAAAAGTCATTCAGTACGGAAACAGATATCGCAGCAGATATTCTTCGGTTGAAAAGGGTTTGCAGGAAGCCGAGGAATCATTTAGAGGATTTGATTATAAAACAGCGCTTGAACAGGCTGCCGCCGCTATTGAGAAAGTAGATCCAAGTGCTATGAGAAAAATTGAAGCAATTTTAAATGAAGATGATGATAACTAAAAAAGGAGCACCGTTCGAAAACGGTGCTCTTCTTTATATTAATTTGTCTGGATTGTCTTTTCGGATGCGCCCGCTGAAAGGGCAATGAAGTATCCGACAATGGCCCCGGCAATAGCAGGAACAATCCAGCCAATCCCTTGTGAAGATAGCGGAAGGAAACTTAATGCATCCATGATTCCCGACACATTGAGTCCAGCTGTATTTAACGCATCAATCAGACTAATGAATCCTGTTGGAATTATGGCACAGATATAAACTAGTGAGTAGCCTTTAAACCAGTTATGCACAAAAGATAATAAGATCATAACAATCGCAAGCGGATAGATAAAGGTTAGTACAGGAACTGAAAATTGAATCAGCTGTGTTAATCCGGCATTTGCAATGATCATACTAAAGATGGAAAAGGCAATAACAATAGTCTTATATGAATAGCGCGGTAAAAGCTTTGAAAAATATTCCGCACAAGATGATACTAATCCAATCGACGTTGTCAAACAGGCAAAAATAATGGCAAGACCTAAAATGACATTACCGAAAGAGCCGAATAAATGGTAAGCCGCACCCGATAAAATGGCACCGCCGTTTTCCTGAATACCTACAGAATCAGGGCTAGTAGCACCAATATAGGCAAGGGCAAAATACACTAATCCAAGACCGGCTGCAGCAATTAATCCTGCCTGAATACAAATCTTTGTAATGTTCTTTTTATTAGCAACCCCAAGACCTTTAATTGAACTTATAACAATGATCCCAAATACAAGCGCCGCAATGGTATCCATGGTTAAATAACCTTCTACGAATCCCTTAAAGAAAGGACCGCTGACATATGCATCAACTGGTGCTTGTGGTGTGCCTAACGGTGTAATAAAGCTTTTGACAACTAGTATAGCCAGGATAATTAATAAGGCTGGTGTTAGGATTTTCCCAATGGTGTCAACTAGCTTTGTTGGGTTCAATGCAAGCATCGCTGTTATTGCAAAAAAGATTACAGAAAAGATGGCAAGAGACAAATGGCTGTTGGAAGCGTTTTCAGACAAGAAGGGCATAATCCCAATTTCGAATGAAACGGTACCTGTACGTGGAATCGCAAACAGCGGTCCAATAACCAAGTACATAACAACTGTAAAAATAACACCATATACTGGATGCACCCGACTGGCCATTGTTTGAACATCCCCAGTTTTAGCAATGGCAATAATACCTAATAGCGGAAGGCCTACACCAGTAATTAAGAAACCTATAATCGCAGTCCAGACATGTGATCCAGCATTTTGCCCAAGGAATGGAGGAAAAATCATATTTCCTGCTCCAAAGAAAAGAGCAAAAAGCATAAGGCCAACGGCTAAGATCTGCTTAGTAGATAATTTGTTCATAACTATATCCCCCTGAATCGTATCGAATGTTTTGAACATTGACCATATTAACATAGAATTTTTTATCCATGTCGAAAATTATCGAAGTTGTAATATTAAATATATTACAATAATTACCTTTTAACTCCCCATCCCCATTCTATTGTAATTATTTGCAATAATAAAGGGATTTTATTATTGTCAAAATAGAATTACTATTCAAAATGAGGCGCGTTGAAAACTGAAATATATTCCATTGCTTTCATTGAACGTACAAATATGGTAAGATTTTTAGTTGGCAACGGAGGGTTTTCGACAAATGATAAGGAGAAGGCCATGATATATTTTGACAATAGTGCAACAACCAAACCATATAAAGAAGTGCTTGATTCATTTACAAAGGTTTCCACCAGCTTTTTTGGGAATCCATCGTCATTGCATAGCTTTGGAGCGCAATCAGAAAAACTGATTTCACAAGCAAGAGAACAAATGGCTAAGCTTATGAAGGTTCAGTCAAATGAGATATATTTTACTTCAGGCGGAACGGAAAGCAATAATTTAGCAATTAAAGGATCGGCTCTGATGTATAGAAACAGGGGTAAGCACATCATTATTTCTGAAATAGAGCACCCATCAATTAAAGAAGCCGCCTTGCAGCTAAAAGAATTAGGCTTTAAAGTCACCTCTATTCCTGTGGATCAAAACGGACACGTAAATGTAAAGGATATTCAAAAGAAAATAACCGATGAGACCGTCCTTGTATCGATTATGCACGTGAATAATGAGGTTGGATCTATTCAGCCGATTAAAGAAATCGGCGATTTTCTAAAGGACTATCCTAAAATCTTATTCCATGTTGATCACGTACAGGGGATTGGAAAGGTTCCGTTAGATTTCCATAATTGCCATATAGATCTTTGTTCGATATCTGCCCATAAATTCCATGGCTTAAAAGGCGTAGGTGCGCTTTATATTAGAAATGGCGTAAAAATTTCACCGCTTTTATCTGGGGGCGGGCAAGAGAACAGACTTCGAAGTGGGACTGAAAATACAGCAGGAATTATTTCTATGGCAAAAGCACTTAGAATCACTTTGCAGCAGCAGGAAAGTCATCAAAAATTAATGATTAGAATAAAGGATTTTTTAAGGAGTCAATTGGAAAAGATAGAAGGGGTTGTCATTCATACACCTATTTTCCAATCTGCTCCGCATATTTTGAATTTTTCAATCGAAGGCTTTAAAGCGGAAGTTTTTGTTCATGCGCTTGAAGAAAAGAATATTTATGTGTCAACGACAAGTGCATGTTCCTCTAAAAAGGCAAAAGCAAGCTCCACCTTAATGGCAATGGGAGTTAAAGAAGAAACAGCATTAAGTGCAATAAGGGTCAGTCTTGCTTATGAGAATACAATTGAAGAAGCTGATAAATTTATTGAGGCGGTAAATCAAGCTGTTACAGGGCTAAGAAAGGTTATGAATTGAATGAATTATGATCGTATACTTATTCGCTATGGTGAGCTTTCTACAAAAGGCAGAAACCGGAAGCATTTTATTGATAGATTAAGAAGAAATATTAAAAGTATCCTTAGAGATTTCCCTAATGTGAAAATTGAAAGCAATCGGGAAAGAATGTTTGTTTTATTAAATGGTGAGGACAAGGATGCTGTCCTAGACAGCCTTACAAAAGTATTTGGCATTCAAACCTTCAGTCCGGCAATTAAAGTTGAAAAAGATATAGAGAAAATGAAACAGGCAGCGTTAGAGCTTTTTCAGATGAATGATACTGAGGGTATTACCTTCAAAATCACAACAAAACGGTCTGATAAGGAGTTTGAATTTGATACAGGCGAGCTGAACCATATTTTTGGCTCACATTTGCTCAAGAATATTCCAAATCTTAAGGTTGATGTAAAGAATCCGGATATTAATCTTTTAGTTGAGGTGCGTAAAGAAGCTATCTATATGTCTTGTGAGACTGTTCATGGGGCAGGCGGTCTTCCTGTTGGTTCCAGCGGTAAAGCAATGCTTATGCTCTCAGGAGGGATTGACAGCCCTGTAGCTGGCTTTCTATCCATGAAAAGAGGAGTGGAAATAGAGGCTGTTCACTTTTTCAGCCCGCCATTTACAAGTGAGCGTGCGAAACAAAAGGTCATTGATTTATCCGAAAAATTGGCGAATATCGGAGGAACTGTTAAGCTTCATATTGTTCCTTTTACAGAAATTCAGCAGCTCATTCACAAACAAGTTCCAGAGAACTATTCAATGACAACAACAAGACGTCTCATGCTGAAGATTACTGATGAAATTAGAAGAAGAAATGATGGCCTGGCAATTATCACAGGGGAAAGCCTTGGGCAGGTTGCAAGCCAGACGCTTGAAAGTATGTTTGCCATCAATGATGTCACAAACACACCCATCTTGCGACCGCTAATTACAATGGATAAAACAGAAATTATTGAGCTATCACAGAAAATTGATACGTTTGAGATTTCCAGCCGGCCTTATGAGGATTGCTGCACCATCTTCGTGCCAGCCTCACCAAAAACTAAGCCAAAAAGAGATAAAGTAAGATACTATGAAAGCTATACAGACTTTGAACCGTTGATAGCCGAAGCGGTTAACAATACAGAAACGGTTGAAATCAAACCACAGAATAAAAAAGAGGACCAATTCGCGGATTTGTTTTAAAACAGAATCGCCATAAATTAAAAGATGCAAGATTTACCAATAAATTTTTGTATATAGCCATGTGATTCTACACATTCTATACTCACAAGGAGGTGAAGTTCACATGGCAAACAACAACAGCGGTAACTCAAACCAACTTTTAGTTCCTGGCGTAGAGCAAGCTCTAGACCAAATGAAGTATGAAATTGCTAATGAGTTCGGCGTAAACCTTGGTGCAGATACAACTTCCCGTGCAAACGGTTCTGTTGGAGGAGAAATCACAAAGCGTTTAGTGCGTGCAGCACAACAGCAAATGGCTGGTGGTTTCGGAGGCGTTCAATAAAAATAAATAATATGGCTACAAGGAGCAGGAATCTTTCCTGCTCCTTTTTCATGTGCAGCAAACAACTCATAACAATTAATAATTTTAAATTTTTTCATTTTTTAGTATAATTTTATTATCACCATGATTGGCTTGATGGAACTATAAATGATCAGGGGGAGTTAGAATGAAGCGAGAAGATTTATTAGCACCGGAAAAATACAATTTGGTATCTGAGTTTGAACGTTTTACAGGTGATAATGAAAAGCTTGCCATTAGATGGGAAAATGAAATTGGGGATAAAAAGGAAATTACATATAACGAATTAATCGGTAATGCCAATCGTATAGGCAATGTTTTTGCACAATACGGACTGAAAAAGGGCGATACTCTTCTGGTCATTGTTCCTCGGCTTATTGAAGCCTATCAGGTTTATATTGCTGCGTTAAAATCAGGCATTGTAGTCATTCCAAGCTCTGAAATGCTTCGGACAAAGGATCTTCAATATCGAATCTCTCATGGAGATGTAAAAGGAATCATCAGTTACTTCCCATACACAGACCAATTTTTATCAATTAATGAAATCAGTCATTTGCCAAAATTTGTTATTGGAGGACAAAAGGAAAATTGGATTGACTTAGATGAAGAAATGAAGCATGCCTCAGCCCAGTTCCCGTTAGCAGATACCACAAAAGACGACATGGCTTTTCTTTCTTATACTTCAGGGACAACAGGTAATCCTAAAGGTGTTGTCCATACACATGGCTGGGCGTTTGCTCATTTGAGAACTGCAGCCCCGCACTGGATGTGCATTGAAGAGGGAGATACGGTCTGGGCTACTGCGGGCCCTGGCTGGCAAAAGTGGCTTTGGAGTCCGTTTCTGTCTGTTCTTGGCTCAGGTGCAACAGGATTTGTATATAATGGGAAATTTGAACCGAAGAAATATTTGCAGCTTCTTCAGGATTACGATGTAAATGTTTTATGCTGCACACCTACAGAATATCGGATCATGGCAAAGGTGGATAATCTTCACGAATATCAGCTGCCGAACTTAAGAAGCGCTGTTTCCGCTGGAGAGCCCTTAAATCGTGAAGTTATTGATACATTTAGGAAGTACTTTAACATTGATGTTCGTGATGGGTATGGCCAAACAGAAAATACGCTGCTTGTAGGTGTAACAAAAGATATGGAAATCAAGCCTGGTTCCATGGGCAAGCCGACTCCGGGAAATCGTGTGGAAATTATTGATGAAGAGGGAAATCCATGCGGGATTGATGAAATCGGTGATATTGCTGTTCATATTGAGACACCGGCACTTTTCAAAAATTATTATAAAGATCCCGAAAGAACCGCCATGCAATTTAGGGGCGATTATTATGTAACTGGAGATAAAGCAATGAAAGATGAAGAGGGATATTTCTGGTTTGAGGGCCGGGGTGATGATATTATCATTAGCTCAGGCTATACGATTGGACCCTTTGAGGTAGAGGATGCCCTTGTAAAGCATCCTTTTGTGAAGGAATGTGCTGTTGTAGCAAGTCCTGATGAAGTCCGCGGACATATCGTAAAAGCTTTTGTTGTTCTGCAGGATGGAGTCGATGAGAAAGATCCAGATCTTGTTAAAGCACTTCAAGACCATGTCAAAGAACTGACAGCACCCTATAAATATCCAAGAAAGATCGACTTTATTTCAGAACTGCCAAAAACAACTTCTGGAAAAATTAGAAGAATAGAGCTGAGAAATAAGGAAATCGAAAGCGCATCGAAAAAATAACCGCTAAAAGTGCAGGCAACTCGGCCTGCACTTTTCCTGTTAACAGGGCCTAATAAAAAAGGATTGCAGGATTCTTGTCCTTGCCTCTATAATATATTTCGATACTAGAAAGAATTGAGGGAAAGGCTTATGAATCAAAATGAGATACAAAAAGGTGTTATTTATGCAGGCTTTTCCTATTTTTTGTGGGGTTTGCTGCCGATTTACTGGAAACTCCTTCACCATGTGAGGGCTGATGAAATTTTAGCCAATCGAATTTTTTGGTCGTTTTTCTTCATGATCGCCGTTCTTTTAGTAACAAAAAAATGGGGATTATTTATGGAAACCCTCAAGAGTTTTCGAACACAGAAAAAGCTAATGATTGCATTAATCACAGCTTCTTTGCTTGTAAGCTGCAACTGGTTTATTTATATATGGGCAGTCAATAATGACCGCCTTGTTGAGGCTAGTCTTGGCTATTACATTAATCCGCTTGTAAGTGTTCTGCTTGGAATGATTGTCTTCAGAGAAAAATTGTCTATAGCTCAATATGTTTCGTTTGCTCTTGCATTAATTGGGGTTTTGATTATTACAATCTCTTATGGGAGCTTTCCTTGGGTATCTATTTTACTTGCCCTTAGCTTCGGACTTTATGGCTTATCTAAGAAGAAAATTAAACTTGACGCTGATGTTGGCTTAGCCCTGGAAACGTTGGCTGTTACACCTATTGCTTTTCTCTTTATGGTGTTTCTATCATTTAAAGGGGTCGAGTCTCTTTTTGCTGTATCCATTGGAACCGATCTTTTGCTGATAGGAGCAGGCGCCGCTACCGCCATACCGCTGCTTTATTTTTCCAAGGGAGCCCAAAGAATTCCTTTATCAACTCTCGGGTTCTTGCAATTTTTATCACCAACCATTACTTTAATTCTCGGTGTATTTGTTTATCATGAACTGTTTTCGAAGATCCACTTAATATCTTTTATGTTTATTTGGGCTGCAATCACGTTATTTACGATTTCAAAAACGAAATACTTTACACATCATGAAGGTAAGTTTAAAAAGGGAAAAAGCCTGGGAGTGTAATGATCAGTAAAAAAGGAAAAAGCCTTTGATGAGCTTTTTCCTTTTTGCCATTTATGGGAAGATCTTTCCGGGATTCATAATATTTAATGGATCAATTAGGTCTTTTATATCTTTCATCAGATTAAGTGCTTCGCCGTGCTCATGCTCCTGGTATTTCATTTTTCCTAATCCAACCCCATGCTCTCCTGTACAAGTTCCACCGAAGGAAAGAGCAAGATGTACGATTTTCTCATCAATATTCTTGATTGCCTCAATTTGTTTTTGATCATTAGGATCATACATAAAAATAGAGTGGAAATTTCCATCTCCGATATGTCCAAGGACTCCGCCTTCCATCCCTGCTTCATCAATCATTTTCCGCGCTAAAACGACCACTTCAGCAAGCTTTGAAATCGGTACGCAGATATCTGTAATGCCCGCTTTATAGCCCTTATTTTGATGAAGAAAAGCATAGGCTAACTCATGACGGGCCTTCCATAATTGAGCCCGGGCTATAGAATCTGTTTCTGCAACCCAATCGGAGCTGCCAAATTCTTTAACAATGGATTGAACCAGTGAAGCGTCTTCTTCAAGTCCAGCTTGGTTTCCGTGAAATTCAAAAAATAATGACGGTGCAACAGGGTAGGAAGTGCCGCTATATTCATTGACCTTTTCCATGCTGACAGGATCGACTAATTCGATTCTGGCAATTGGCACTCCAGCCATTAAAATTGAATGGGCAGCCTTTACACAAGCTTCTACATCGGGAAACGAGCAGCGGGCGGCTAACATAAATTCGGGAATTCCCTGTAATTTAAGTGTGATTTCTGTGAAAACACCGAGAGTGCCTTCTGAACCGACAAATAAGCTGTTCAGATTATAGCCAGATGAGGACTTTTTCGCCAAGCTGCCTGTTTTTATTATCCTCCCATCCGGAAGTACAGCTTCAATACTCAGTACTTGATCTTTCATCGTTCCATATCTGACTGCAGCTGTGCCGCTTGCATTGGTTGCTGCCATTCCTCCAATGGTTGCATCTGCCCCTGGATCAACAGGGAAAAATAAGCCGTGTGGATTGAGCATGTCATTTAATTGCATGCGGGTGACTCCAGGCTGGACCGTGACAATAAAGTCCTCCGGCTGAAAAGAAATGATTTTATTCATATTTTGAAAGCTGATGCTAATCCCTTTATTAATAGGAATTGCCTGACCTTCAAGGCCAGATCCTGCCCCATAAGGAACAACTGGAATACGATTTTCATTAGCGAATTTCATAATGGCAATGATATCTTCCCTGGATGAAGGAAAAACAACTGCATCAGGTTCAACAGGTGTATGGTATGATTCATCTTTGCTGTGGTGGAAAAGCTGTGATTCGCTTCTGCTGACCTTGTCTTTTCCTAATAATTCGATCAATTTTTCAAACATTTCCCCGCTCCCTCTCACCTCAAAGTATTATTTTTGGTCTCTAAAATTATATTAGCAGGCTTGAAAATAACTGTATACAATCTTTTCAGCAAACAGTACTTGTCAGCAGGTTCTTCCGATGTTTATTTTTCATCTCCTGGAACATACTATTAAGCTGAAAGGTTGTGAATTTTTTGAAGTGGCTGCTTATCATTTTAATTGCTCTTATTGTCTTATTGATTATTGTTATGGCAACAAAGGTACATATTAAATTTCGTTATGACCATCATAATGATAATGATCATCTGAAGGTGGAAATCAAAGCTTTATTTGGTCTATTTAAATATAAGATAGAAATGCCGCTTATTAAAATTGATGAAGATTCGCCAACCATTCAAATAGAACAGGAGAAAACATCCGGCGGCCATGGAAATCCTGTTGAAAAAGAAAATAAACAATACTCACCGGAAGATTTCCTGGATAGGATTAGAGACTTTAAAGAGCTTTTGCAGCATGTCGTCTCATTTTACGTGATTATCAGGAAGTTTTTGCGGAAGGTTTCTATTAAAGAATTTCAATGGCATTCTGTCATTGGCATTGGAGATGCAGCCTATACAGGGATATTTACAGGTGCTCTTTGGGCTATTAAAGGCGGTCTTGTTGGCTTTCTCAGCCAATATATCAGATTTCTTGATCTCCCGGAAATGTCGATTAACCCAAGTTTTCAGCATGCCATCTCACAAACGTCAATTTCGTGTATGTTTCATTTTCGAATCGGACATGCTATGGTGGCAGGATTAAAAATAATCAAATATTGGAAAGGCGGAAAGCCAAAATTAAGATCAAAACCGCTTTCTTCCTTATCTAATGATAAAACAAAAACTGTATAGGAGGCGCGTAGAATGGCAGAACATCCAATACAAGGGCTAATGACGACCGCTATGGAAAGCTTAAAAGAGATGATTGATGTCAATACAATCATTGGTGATCCTGTTGAAACACCGGATGGCAGTGTGATATTGACAGTTTCCAAAGTTGGCTTCGGATTTGCTGCCGGCGGAAGTGAATTTAATGCTAGCGGCGGGTCTGGCGGAGGAGATAAAGGCGGCGGATCTGGCGGTGATGATAAGGGCGGTTCAAAAGGCCTTCCGTTCGGCGGAGGAAGCGGCGGCGGAGTATCTATTACACCAATTGCCTTTTTAATTGTTAATTCCAGAGAAGTAAAGATGGTCCATCTAGATGAAAGCACTCATTTGTATGAACGGATATTAGACCTTGCGCCGCAGGCCGTCGAAAAAATTCAGCAGATGATGAATAAAAAGAACCAAAACTCTGGCAGCCAGAATAATCATAGCGGACAGAATGGCCAAAATCAGCATAGCCAGCAAAATCATGAACAGCCGAAACAAGAATTAGACTTTTAGCCTTATAGCAATGTGAAGGTTAACTTTCCAGAAGTGTGGAGAGTTAACTTTTTTCATGGTCTTAGCCGGTAATTTTTCTAGGACAATATCTTTGCAAAAAAGATTCTGAAAAGTTATTATTTAAACTGTACATATGATATTAAGGAGGAAATTATAATGGCATCTATTACATTTAAAAACAATCCAGTTACCTTATTAGGAAATGAAGTAAAAGTTGGGGAAAAGGCACCTGACTTTAAAGTATTAGCAAATGATTTATCCCCAGTAACATTAGCAGATACAAAAGGGCAAGTACGCTTAATTAGTGTGGTTCCTTCACTTGATACAGGCGTTTGTGACGCACAGACACGCCGTTTCAATGAAGAAGCTTCCAAGTTAGATAATGTAAAGATTCTAACAATCAGTGTTGATCTTCCATTTGCCCAAAAACGCTGGTGTGCAGCAGCAGGCATTGAAAATGTTCAAACATTGTCCGATCACCGCGATCTTTCTTTTGGTAAAGCATACGGAGTGGCCATTGAAGAACTTCGCCTGTTAGCCCGTGCTGTTTTTGTTGTCGATTCTAACGATACAGTAACCTATGCAGAATATGTCAGCGAAGCAACAAATCATCCAAACTATGAAGCGGCAATTGAGGCAGCAAAACAAGCTAATTAATAACGAATAACGAGAAAGGCATTTGCCGGATAATGGGCAAATGCCTTCTTACTTGTTATTGGGTTAAATCCTCGCTAAAATGAAGACTAGAAGTCATGGACGGGAGGAAAATGTATGAAAACCACTCCAGTAGAGGATTTATTTTCGGTTTTTAATGAAACAGCAGTCATGATGCAGGAGGAATTATCCTGTACATATTTAGAGGCATTGGCCGAGACAGGCGAAAATCTCTTTCAGGGAAGCGTTCTTCAGGAGGAGCTTAGCGAATTGACTGTTAAAAGGCTTAAAAAGAGCTACGAAAATATCCGCTTAGACCACTTTACCAATGAGGAAATCCGCAAATCCTTTCAGCTGGCTATCCTCAAAGGAATGAAGGAGCTTATGCAGCCTAATCATCAAATGACGCCAGATTCAGTTGGCTTGCTGCTAGGCTATTTGGTTGGCAAATTTGTTCAGGAGGAAAAGATCCGCCTGCTCGATCCTGCTGTTGGCACAGGGAATTTATTAACAACTGTTATGAATCAGGGAAAAGATAAACAGATTGAGGCCATTGGAATCGATATAGATGATATTTTGATTAGGCTTAGCTATGTAAATGCTAATTTGCAGCAGCATCCAGTTGAGCTTTTTAATCAGGATAGCCTTGAACCATTGTTTATTGAAAAGGCAGACGTGGTTGTTACTGATCTTCCTATCGGCTATTATCCGAATGATCTAAGGGCAGCTGACTATGAAATTAAGGCTGATGAGGGCCATACCTATGCACACCATTTATTTATTGAGCAAAGCATGAGACATACAAGGGATGGCGGCTATTTATTTTTTATTATTCCAAATGGCCTTTTTGAAAGCGAGCAAGCGCCAAAGCTCCATGCCTATATAAAAAAGCACGGACATATCCAAGGGGTATTGCAGCTCCCTCTATCATTATTTAAAAATGAGAAAGCGGCAAAAAGCATATTTATCATGCAAAAGAAAGGTGAAAATATCAAACCTCCAAAGGAAGTGCTCCTTGCTAACCTGCCAAGCCTTTCTAACATAAATGAAGTTGATAACATCTTAAGAAAAATTGAAAAGTGGATCAAAGACAATAAATAAAGTAAAGTATGAAAGAAGCTAGTATAAGGCTTCTTTTTTTCATATTTCCACTATACTCAATATTAATGTAAGTCATTGTGCAAAATAAGAAATGATTTCTTTAAAAGGGGCGAGTGAAATGGCCAAAATCCTTGCAATAAACGCCGGCAGTTCCTCATTAAAGTTTCAGCTTTTTGAGATGCCCAGCGAAGAGGTACTCACAAAAGGCTTGATTGAACGAATTGGACTAGATGATGCCATTTTTAATATCTCCTTTGATGGCCAGAAGAAACAAGAAGCAGCAGCCATCCCTAATCATGAGGCGGCTGTAAAGCTCTTATTGAATAAATTGACATCTGTTGGGGTCGTTCAGTCATTAGATGAAATACAAGGCATTGGCCATCGGGTGGTCCACGGCGGAGAGACATTTACTGATTCCGTTTTGATTACTGATAAAGTATTAAATAAAATAGAGCAGCTATCCGATCTGGCACCTTTGCATAATCCTGCTAACGCAACAGGGATCCGGGCATTTCGTCAAGCCTTGCCCAATGTGCCGGCCATTGCTGTTTTTGACACTGCCTTTCATCAGACTATGCCGGAAAGCTCGTTTTTATATAGTTTGCCATATGAGTATTATACAAAGTATCGGATCCGCAAATATGGCTTCCATGGGATCTCTCATAAATATGTTTCGCAGCGTGCAGCGAAATTGCTTGGCCGCCCCGTTGAGCAATTGCGGCTCATTTCTTGCCATCTTGGCAACGGGGCCAGCATCGCTGCCATTGAAGGCGGCAGGTCTATTGACACCTCCATGGGCTTTACGCCCCTTGCAGGGGTGCCGATGGGAACCCGATCGGGAAATATCGATCCTGCTTTAATTCCGTATATTATGGAAAAGACGAATCAGACAGCTGAAGATGTCATTGAAATTCTTAATAGAAAGAGCGGTTTACTTGCTATTTCAGGCTTTTCCAGTGACCTTAGGGATATTGAAGAGCAGGCTTCGGAAGGAAATAGCCGAGCGCAATTGGCGCTCGAGGTGTTTGCTAATCGCATTCATAAATATTTAGGCTCCTATGCAGCGAGAATGTATGGGGTGGATGCGATTATCTTTACTGCAGGCATTGGGGAAAACAGTGATGTCATCCGTGAACGCGTGCTGCGGGGACTAGAGTTTATGGGTGTCTACTTCGATCCGGCCTTAAACAAAATTCGCGGTAAGGAAGCGTTCATCACTTACCCGCACTCGCCAGTAAAGGTTATAGTCATCCCAACCAATGAAGAAGTCATGATTGCCAGGGATGTTTTTAGACTTACCGAGGTGGGGTCAATTTAACACTTTAAATCAGTGGGGGCCTGTCCCCCGATGGTTTAATGCGCTAAAGGGGGGCTGGAGATGGCCCTCTTTTTTGTTGAAGAATTTGCCATTCTTGTTGTGTTATACTGTAGCAAAAGACGGTTTTGTTTGTGAATGGAGGAGTACATATGGGATTAACGGAACGGGAGAAGATGGTATTAGCAGAGATACGTGAATGGGAAAGTGAGTTATTGAATTATGTTCCCAATGATTTTGAATTAACCTATGAAAAATATTTGGAGCGTACCTTTTCTTTGCTTCCTGAAAGGGTGCAGCAGGAATTTTTTGCTAAATTAGATAATTGGATGTTCCATCTGAATGCACTGATTCAGGGATCACAGCTGCACATGGATGCCAGAGATAGAATATTAACAGCGGCCCGGGTATTCAAATCAGATATTCAAACAGTGGAAGATTTAACGTACTTAACCATTGATCAGCTTAAATATATTGCCCAGCAGCAAATTGCCAGGCACAGGATTTATTCGTTTGTGCAGGGCGGTTTAGCGGGATCAGGCAGTTCAATCATGCTTGGAGCTGATATCCCTGCAATGGCTGTGATTAATTTGCGAATTGTCCAGCTTATTGCTGCTGCCTACGGTGTTGAGGTTAATACCCCGTATGAAATGATGAGCTCCTTAAAGGTTTTTCATGCAGCAACATTGCCGCCAAGGCTGCAGGGGGCTTATTGGGAAGAGCTTAAGCGTGAGGCAAAGTCACAGGATGATTATTACTTTTATGAAGGCAGCGAGGAAGTGGCTGATGTATCCTGGCTGGAGCTACCCATTAAGCATTTATTTAAGGGACTGGCCATTTATATGTTCCGCAATAAATCCTTGCAGGGAATGCCTTTAATCAGCATGGCCATTGGAGCGGGAACCAATTATCAGCTGACAAGAAAAGTCACAGACTTTGCACAAAAGTATTATCAAATGAGATATTTTTATGCAAAAAGAGGTGAAAGCTAATTGAGCCTGACAGAGCATAAAAAAGATGCCCCTAAGCATATTGGATGTAAGGTGATCACGGTCAGTGATACTAGGGATCAGCAGACAGATAAAAGCGGAAAGCTGATGATTGAGCTTTTAGAAGAAGCCGGACACAGGGTTGTCGACTATTGTATCGTTAAGGACGAGGCTGGAGCCATTGAGGCTGCTGTACGATCGGGATGCGATAATGAAGAAGTAGATGTGGTCCTGACAAACGGAGGCACGGGGATTGCTCGGAGAGATGTTACAATCGAAACCGTTTTGGGCCTATTTGAAAAAGAAATAACTGGATTCGGCGAGCTTTTTCGGCTCCTTAGCTATCAGGAGGATATTGGCTCAGCGGCAATTTTATCAAGAGCTGCGGCGGGTGTAGTTGGCGGTAAGGCGGTCTTTTCCACTCCAGGTTCATCAGGGGCTGTCCGTCTCGCTATGAATAAACTCATCCTGCCTGAACTTGGCCATATTGTCAGGGAATTGAAAAAATAGAATATTTTATTATACAAAAAGACACGGGACATCCCGTGTCTTCAATTAAAAATGCGCTTTTTCTGAAACATCCTGATTTGTCCGGTACCATAGCCATAGGTCATTAATAATGGAGGCAAGATCTGCGATGTCGCTGTTAAGTTCACATGACTTTAGAAAGTTATCCTCATTTGACAGCTGGGCTTGTTTTTGATTAATCATATCCTCTAATTCTTTAATTCGGTCAGGAATTCTCCCCCTGATTTTTTCCCAGTGAAATAATATCTCCTGCTGAGTATTTCCTGTATATTGTTCCCATTCCTTTTCAAGTGCCGGGATTGGAATGCCAAGCCTCTTATCAAATAAAAAGTATTCAATTACCATTTGAACTTTCCTCCAAGGATAGGATACTCCCATTCTACTATACTTTTATTTGACCTGCTATTGGGTCTTTTCAAAAGAGCAAAATTGATGTATACCTTAGTTGATCTTCACTGCAGGCACGTAGACTCCTTGGGGATCAGTGTTGAAGTGAGACGTGAGCAGGCGCGTCAGCGCAAGGAGGCACTCAAAACTCCCTCAGGAAAGCGAAGTGCTTAAGTGGAAATCAACGGATACTATACAAAGCTATTCTAATAAATTTATAAACATTTTTCCGAATAAGTATTGATTTCTCTTAAATATGTGGTATCTTATACAATATAAATGAATAAAAACAAATGTTAATGAATATTTATTCGTCATATAGAGGAGGAAATATAAAATGTCAAATCCTAAAGTGGTGTTAGCTTATTCCGGAGGTTTAGATACCTCTGTTGCAATTAAATGGTTAGAACAAAAGGGATATGCAGTTGTTGCCTGCTGCTTAGATGTCGGTGAAGGTAAGGATTTAAACTTCATTAAAGAAAAAGCCATAAAAGTCGGCGCTGTCTCATCCTATGTAATCGATGCTAAAGAAGAGTTTGCCAATGACTATGCATTAATATCTCTTCAGGGTCACACTCTTTACGAAAATAAGTACCCGTTAGTTTCGGCTCTTTCACGTCCGCTTATTGCGAAAAAGCTAGTAGAAGTTGCAGAACAAGAAGGAGCAGTTGCGGTTGCTCACGGATGTACAGGTAAAGGAAACGACCAAGTGCGTTTTGAAGTTTCCATCAATGCATTGAATCCAAATCTTGAAGTTCTTGCACCAGTACGTGATTGGAAATGGTCACGTGAAGAGGAAATTGAATATGCAAAGCAAAACGATATTCCTATTCCGATTAACTTAGATTCTCCTTACTCCATCGACCAAAACTTATGGGGAAGAGCGAATGAGTGCGGTGTTCTTGAAGATCCATGGGCTGCTCCGCCAGAAGATGCATACGACCTTACTGTAAGCATTGAAAAAGCACCTGACACTGCTGATATCGTTGAAATCGACTTTGAACAAGGTGTTCCAGTCAGCTTAAATGGCAAAAAATATCCTTTATCAGAGCTTATTCTAGAATTGAATACCATTGCAGGCAAACATGGTGTTGGACGCATTGACCATGTAGAAAACCGTCTTGTTGGAATCAAATCACGTGAAGTTTATGAGTGCCCTGCTGCGATGACGCTAATTAAAGCACATAAAGAATTAGAGGATTTAACTTTAGTTAAAGAAGTAGCACACTTCAAACCAGTGATTGAGAAGAAAATTTCTGAACTAATTTACGAGGGATTATGGTTCTCTCCATTAAATAATGCCCTTCAGGCTTTCCTTAAAGAAACACAAAAATATGTTACTGGTACTGTAAGAGTCAAGCTGTTTAAAGGACATGCGATTATCGAAGGCAGAAAATCTCCATATTCTTTATATGATGAAAAGCTTGCGACCTATACATCTGATGATGAATTTGACCATAATGCAGCTGTTGGCTTTATTAAACTATGGGGTCTGCCAACAAAAGTACAGAGCATTGCGCAAAAAAATGAGAAGGTGACAGTGTGAAAAAGCTATGGGGCGGAAGATTTACAAAATCCGCTGAAGAATGGGTAGATGAATTTGGAGCATCCATTTCATTTGACCAAGAACTTGTATTGGAAGATATTGAGGGGAGCATTGCGCACGTCACAATGCTTTCCAAATCAAATATAATCACTGAAGAAGATGCAAAGCAGATTAAAGAGGGACTGTTGCAGCTTAAGGGAAAAGCTGAACAGGGACAATTGGATTATCAAGTGAAGCTTGAAGACATCCATTTAAATCTAGAAAGCTTTTTAACAGAATTAGTTGGCCCGGTTGGCGGAAAGCTTCACACAGCAAGAAGCCGAAATGATCAGGTAGCAACCGATATGCATTTATTTTTGCGCAAGCAGGTACATGTGATCATCGAATTAATTGAGGAGATGCAGCAGGCATTGGTTGCGCAGGCAGAGGAAAATGTTGAAACAGTCATGCCTGGCTATACACATTTGCAAAGAGCCCAGCCGATTTCATTTGCCCATCATTTAATGGCCTATTTTTGGATGCTTCAGCGTGATAAGGAACGCTTTGAAGAGAGCGTTAAGCGCATTAATATTTCTCCATTGGGAGCGGGTGCTCTTGCCGGCACTACATTCCCGATCGACCGCCATTTAACTGCCGAATTACTTGAATTTGGCGGGATTTATGAAAATAGTCTTGATGCAGTTTCTGACAGGGACTTTATTTTAGAATTTTTATCAGACTCATCCATCTTAATGATGCATTTATCAAGATTAAGTGAGGAATTTATTCTATGGTCCAGCCAGGAATTTAAATTCATTGAACTTGATGACAGCTTTGCAACAGGAAGCAGCATTATGCCGCAGAAGAAGAACCCTGACATGGCTGAGCTCATTCGTGGGAAAACGGGAAGAGTATATGGAAATCTAATGGGCTTGCTGACCGTTCTAAAGGGCTTGCCGCTAGCCTACAATAAAGACATGCAGGAAGACAAAGAAGGCATGTTCGATACTGTGAAGACTGTTACAGGTTCCTTGAAAATATTCGCTGGAATGATTAAGACAATGACTGTGAATAAAAACCAGATGGATAAAGCAACAAAAAGCGATTTTTCCAATGCAACCGAGCTTGCTGATTATCTGTCAGATAAGGGAATTCCATTCAGACAAGCACATGAGATTGTCGGGAAGCTTGTGCTGACTTGCGTCCAGCAGGGATGTTTCCTTGTTGATCTGCCGCTGGATGAATACAAAAAAGCTAATCCGCTGTTTGAAGAGGATATCTATACAGTGTTAGACCCGGTTACTGCCGTAAAACGACGCAATAGTGCAGGCGGCACAGGGTTTGCCCAGGTTTTGGCTGCCATTGAGAAGGCAAAAACGATTATTCAGAAATAACTGTAAAAACAAAGGGGAATTTCCTTCTAAGAAGAAATATATAGGTAATACATTTCTGTTTAGAGGAGGTTTCCCTATTGAACTATTTTATTGCACTTATGAAAACGCTCGATTCAAAAAAAGATGAAGCGATCCGGAAAGAGCATATTGATTATCTAAATGATTTAATAGAGAAGGGAAAAATTATTGCCAAAGGACCCTTTACAGATCATACAGGCGGACTGATTATTTTTCGTGCTGCCTCATTGGATGAGGCTAAAGAGCTTGCATATAATGACCCTGCTGCAATTGAAAACACGAGAGAATTTATTATAAAAGAGTGGAAAAGTACACTGGACATATAGAAAAGAGTGCCGATATTATTCCGGCACTCTTTTTACATTTATTACTCTGCATCTTTTTCTGTCCGGACAACCAATACATCACAGCTGGAATGGCGGACGATATTTTCAGATACGCTTCCAATTAGAAAACGTTCAACGGCATTCATACCAGTTGCGCCGCAGATGATTAAATCAACTTTATTATCCTTGGAAATTTCTCTTGGAATTCTGTATTTTGGTGAACCGTAATCAACTACGTAATCTACATTGGCTACACCAGCATTGACGGCTTCATTTTTATATTTTTCCATTAACTCTTTTGCGAACATATCTGCTCTTTCAGCAATTGTGCGGTCGTACGCTTCGACTGTGGCAAACGTTCTAGTATCGATGATGTGCGCAAGAATAATATGAGCATCGTTGCGTTTGGCAATTTCGATGGCCTTCTTAAACGCCCATTCAGCCTCTGTTGATCCATCTACTGCAACCAATATGTTTTTATATTTCATCCCCATAAAAAATCCTCCTCCTTTTCCTTTATTATACATCTTTAATTTAAGTATATCTGTGGCGGAAAATCGAACAATATAAAAGGCAAAAAGTAAAATGTAAGGAGAGAAATGACATGGAAAAAAAGGAACCAAATTCACAAATGAACTTGTTTTTTGATGAGGAAGGCACCTCGCAAATCAGCGATCAAATCATGGATGTTTATAACAGCGGTGTTATTGATCAGTCCAATGCCAATTTTGACTTGGACTTAAATGTGGATCAAGATGATTTTAAATGAGAAAAAAGCTGCCCAATATGTGGCAGCTTTTTTTAAAGATGATTATTTAATCTTCTGCAGTTCTTTCGGGAATTTTGTCAGAATTTCTACGCCGTTTGCTGTTACAGCAAGGTCATCCTCAATTCTTACTCCAGCGACTTCCGGTACATAAATCCCCGGTTCAATGGTGAAAACCATGCCTTCTTCAAGCATAAGCGAATTGGTTTCTGTCAATGACGGGTATTCATGAACGCTGATTCCAAGCCCATGGCCTAAGCGGTGCGGAAAATATTCACCATATCCAGCATCGGCAATGATGTTTCTAGCAGTCAAATCAATTTCTGCACATGTGACACCAGGTTTGCATGCTTCAACAGCAGCCTTTTGTGCCTTTAGGACCGTTTCATAAATTTCCAGCTGTTTTTCATTTACCTCTCCGAAAGCGACAGTTCTTGTAATATCAGAACAATAGCCATCAACAATGACCCCAAGGTCAAATAAGACGAAATCGCCTTTTTTAATTTTTGTTAATCCTGGATTGCCATGCGGAGATGCCCCGTTTGCCCCGGTTAAAACCATTGTGGCAAAGGACATTTCAGAAACACCCTTTTGCTTTAAAGCATATTCAACAGCTGCAAGAACCTCAAGCTCTGTTTTCCCTTCTTTAATTTCTGCGCATCCTGTTTCAATAGCGAAATCAGCAAGAGCACACGCCTCACGAATAATGCTTAGCTCTTTTGCATCCTTAATCATTCGCAATTTACGGAGCTTTTCTTCGGCAGAAACAAATTCAGCACCAGAAAACATATCGGCGATAATCTCATATCGTTCGACATTCATATGCTCCTTTTCAATGGCAACCCTTTGGGCTTTGCCGATTCGCCGGCTGATCGCTTTATCTATAAGTTCCCATGGGTTTTCGATATCCGTATGGGAGATAATTTCACTGCTCCATCCAGCATTTTGAGCATCTGTTTTATCAAGGGCCGGACATACAAGAAAAGGCTCTTCCTCCTGAAAAACAGCGAGACAGAGCAGGCGTTCATGAGGGTCACTTAAAAATCCGCTAAAATAAAAAACATTTTCAGGTGATGAAACAAAGCAGACCTGAATATCCTTTTCTTTCATCCAATCAGTTAATTTCTGTAAACGGGCATTCATGATATTTCCTCCAATTTAACAAGACTTGACATAAAGAGCTTAGCAATTCAGTTCTTAAAAGTAAACTTATACAAAAACTAAAATAAGAATATAAAGAGAATGTTTAGCAGGATTATCCATTTACCCGTTGAAGTATTACATAGCAGAAACATAGAAAGGGGAATACATAGTGAAGGTATCTTTTCATGGACATTCATTTGTAAAAATTGAAACTGGCGAAAAAACGATTCTAATCGACCCGTTTATTACAGGCAACGGCATGACAGATTTAAAGCCGGAAGACGTTAAGCCTGACGTTATTATTGTTACCCATGGACACGGAGATCACCTTGGCGACACCGTTGAACTTGCAAAGGAGCATCAGTCTTTAGTTATTTCTAACTTTGAGCTTGCCACCTACCTTGGGTGGCAGGGTGTGAATGCCCATGGCATGAGTATTGGCGGTGCCTATCAATTTGATTTTGGCAAAGTAAAGCTAACCCCAGCCTTTCATGGAACAGGACTAGAGACAGAAAATAATGAAATCATTTATTTAGGAATGCCTGCCGGCGTTCTAGTAACGATTGATGGAAAGACAATTTATCACGCAGGTGATACGGGTCTTTTCTCTGATATGAAATTAATTGGCGACCGTCATCCAATCGATCTTGCCTTCCTTCCTATTGGGGATAATTTCACAATGGGACCTGAGGATGCTGCTTATGCAGCCCAGCTTTTAAGCGCGAAGAAGGTTGTTCCGATTCACTACAATACTTTCCCGCCGATCAAACTGGATCCGCAGAAATTTATTGATATGCTTGATGCAGGTGTGGGCAAGATCCTTGAAGCGGGAGAATCCATTGATTTGTAAACCTTAAAGCACGGGAGCCGCAGAGCAAATCGGCTGCGTTTTTCGTAATGGCAAAATATCAGCATCTCTCGTCTTTTTCTATGCCTGTCCGCATATAGTGATATGAACAGGTTGACGAGGAGGAGATATTTTGAATAAAAATCGCTATCTATTGTGTCTATTAGGATGCGGATTTCTGCTCTACTTTGCTATACCGAGGGTAAATATTTTTGGCGAGGGTCTGGAGGGGATATTTGCTATATCCTGGCTTGCCTTTGCTCTTATCGTTGTTGCGGGAAATCTCTCAGCATTGCTTTATGCACCTAGAAAACGCCGTTCAGGTGCTGCATCGGTCCAGAAATTGAACGAAAGAAAGCGTGCACGTTCTTTTTACAGATAAATATAAATGGAAATGCTTACAATCAGACGGCTCAAACCTTATAATAAGAGTAGGATTATGAAAAAAGGGTGAACGTCGTGGCAACTAAACATGAACAAATATTACAATATATTGATGACCTGCCGATAGGAGAGAAAATTTCTGTCAGACAGATTGCCAAGGAGCTGGCTGTCAGCGAAGGCACTGCTTACCGGGCCATCAAGGATGCAGAAAATAAAGGCTATGTCAGTACCATTGAACGGGTCGGCACCATTAGAATTGAGCGAAAGAAAAAAGAAAATATTGAAAAGCTGACATATGCTGAAGTGGTTAATATTGTTGATGGGCAGGTATTGGGCGGAAGAGAAGGGCTCCATAAAACCTTAAATAAGTTTGTTATCGGGGCTATGAAGCTAGAGGCGATGATGCGCTATACTGGAGCGGGGAATCTATTGATTGTCGGAAACCGCACAAAGGCACATGAGCTTGCCTTAAAAGCAGGTGCAGCTGTCCTTATCACAGGAGGATTTGATACAGAAGATGAAGTGAAAAAGCTCGCTGACGAGCTTGAGCTTCCGATCATTTCAAGCAGCTATGATACTTTTACAGTTGCAACAATGATTAACCGGGCCATCTATGACCAGCTGATTAAAAAAGAAATTATCCTGGTTGAGGATATCCTAACTCCATTGGATAGCGCTGTTTACTTAAAATCAAACCAAAAGGTGTCCGATTACCTTCAGCTGAACCGTGAAACGATGCATAGCCGTTTTCCTGTCGTTGATAAAAACTTAAAGGTTATCGGAATCGTAACCTCAAAGGATATCATGGGACATGAACCTTATACATCGATTGATAAAATTATGACTAAAAGCCCAATGACGGTAGGGAAACAGACAAGTGTCGCCTCATCATCCCATCTGATGGTTTGGGAGGGAATCGAGGTTCTTCCTGTTGTGGATGAATCGAATCGGCTAGAGGGAATCATAAGCAGACAGGACGTGTTAAAAGCGCTGCAGATGATTCAAAGACAGCCGCAGGTCGGTGAAACCATTGATGATATCGTTACCAATCAGCTTGTTTTTGCCAGCGGAAAAAATAAGGGAGATGAAATCTACCGGTGTGAAGTAACACCGCAAATGACTAACCACCTTGGTACCATTTCCTATGGGGTTTTTACAACCATTGTTTCCGAGGCGGCAAGCAGGGTACTAAGAAACTATAAAAAAGGTGATTTAGTCGTTGAAAATATGACGATCTATTTTTTAAAGCCTGTACAGATTGAAAGTATGCTGGAAATTAATCCAAGGGTCCTTGAAGTCGGCAGAAAGTTTGGGAAGGTCGATGTAGAGGTTTTTAACGAGGGAGTCCTCGTTGGCAAAGCGATGATGATGTGCCAGCTGATTGAAAGATAAAATAGCGTAAAGCTAAGGGCTGTCCCACGTACAGGAGACAGCCCTTTAACAATTCAATATTAATAGTTTTTCGCTTCATCGGCAGCCAGCGGCAGATAGTGTTTATAAGCTTTTAGTCCATTAATAGCTGAGAACGCTCCTAACAGAATAAAAATGGCAGCAATGATATAAGTAATGGTATTGCCATTTAAGAACAGTTGATTTAGCCCAAAAAGTCCCACAAATAGCCCTAGAGCTATACTTGATTTAGAAGAAATCCATCTTCGTTCAATGGGACGTTTGCTTCTGACATATTTAATTTTATAGAATAGATAGAACGAAAAAGAAATGGTAATTAAAATAACTAAAACAGGCATGTAAATGACCCTCCAGTTTTAAGTAAATCTCCTACTATTTTAACTTTATTCTCAGGAAAATGCTATAGTGGAGTGAGTGGCTGATGTTTAACGATGCTGATGGGTGCAAATCGCCTGGGGCTGAAATTTTGCAGGCGAAAATGACAGAGATCATTTAAAAAGGAGCAAGACGACAGTGAAACAAAAAATATTAGATACTATTAGGTTGTATGAAACGATCATCATTCATAGACATGTCCGTCCTGATCCGGATGCATACGGCTCGCAGGGAGGGCTTGCAGAAATTCTCAAAGCCTCATTTCCAGAAAAAAATATTTATACAGTTGGGAAAGAAGAGGAAACGCTAAATTATCTCCGCCGGCTTGATCAAATTTCAGATGAAACCTATAAAGGTGCCCTCGTGATTGTTTGTGATACAGCAAATGCAGAAAGAATTTGCGATGATCGCTATCATTTAGGGGAAAAACTGATTAAAATTGATCACCATCCAAATGAAGATCCATATGGAGATTTGTTGTGGGTAGATACAGATGCAAGTTCAGTAAGTGAAATGATTTATGAATTTTACCTTTTTGGCAAGGATCAAGGGCTGAAAATGTCTGATGAGGCGGCAAGGCTTATTTTTGCCGGAATTGTCGGGGATACAGGAAGATTCTTATTCCCTAGCACAACCAATAAAACCTTTGCCTATGCCGGGGAATTAATTCATTATGATTTCTCGAGACCTGAGCTATTCGATAAAATGTATGAACTGTCTCCGAATGTCGTGAAATTAAAGGGCTATGTCCTGCAAAACTTTGACATGAAGAACAATCACGTGGCAGCAATGGTTCTGACAAAGGAACTGTTAAATCAATTTGAGGTGAAAGCGTCTGAGGCCTCTCTCCTGGTAAGTGAGCTGGGAAATATCGCAGGAATCAAGGCCTGGGTATTCTTTATTGAAGAAGAGGATCAAATTCGCGTCCGCCTCCGTTCTAAAGGACCTGTGGTCAACACTGTGGCAAGACAGTACCGCGGCGGCGGCCATCCGCTGGCAGCTGGCGCCTCCATCTATTCCTGGGATCAAATGGAGTCCGTCATCAGTGATCTCGAAAAGGCATGCGAATAAGGCAACGCATTAAAGCAGCGGGGGCCTGTCCCCCTCTGGTTTAACGCGTTAAAGAGATGGGGGCCTGACCCCCGATGCTTTAATGCGCCAAAGGGAATGCTAGAAAAGCTAATCCAGTTTTATGTCTACCTGGATGGAAAGGGTTGTGTAGATGACCATTTCCTTTACTTCGGCACGGTAGCGTTTTTCGTTAATTTTGAACACTTTGTTTTCGATGATTTTTTTGATTAGCTCCCTGCTTTTGTAGACGGTATCTAGATCTTTGGCTTCCATTATATTGATATCTTCTTTAATTTGCTTCTCAATTTCAAAAACACTAAAGGAATCAAGCTTGTACTTGTCACTGTTCTTTACTTTTATCTTAATGTCCTGGATCGTCAGCTGCTTTTGGTTTTTCTTATTCAGTTCTTTATACTCTTCCTGCCAGATTTTTTTATCCTGTATTAGGTCAGCGATGTCCTCTTCCTGTTTCTTAATTTGCTTGCTGTACTTTTCCTGCCATTCTCCAAAAATATATAAAAAGATGAACCAGCTGATTAGTCCGCCAATCGCTACTCCTGCCAGAAAACGCTGCCATGAGCGCTTGCGGTAGTAGGGTGGTATTCTCATGATGTATGCTCACCTGTCAGCATATTAATCAGCAGGGCACCCGTCTGTGCGCCGCCTAGGGCGGCCAGTATTAATAGAAACTGTTTGAAAAGGTCTTTTGTCTGTCCATCAAGAACCCCTCTTTCAAAGCTATAAACGGTATCAAAGGTACCCCCAATAGCGGCAACAATGGCCCATACCCGTATATAATTTGAAATGCGATAGGCTTCAGTCAATGGCGGTTTTCCGGTCAAGAATGCTGCAAGACTTCCAATAATAGCTCCGCCAATTAGTACCCCAAAAGCAATAAAATAACTGTCAATCAAAGATGCAATAAAGGGCTGTACTTTCATCATCATCATCCTTACGCCAGGCACTGGGGCAGTCCAGTCCTGTCAAATTGTCCCTGTACTTCATCATATGGACAAACTTTTCATAATATGTTAATTTGCCAAAAGCAAATTTTTCGTTCCGAAAGGTAAATGGGAACGTATTTTCCTTTTTTCATTGTTTTTTCTATAATAGTCTGTAAGAGAGATAAATTAAAGGCGGGGAGTGTAATGTCATTTATACACCTTCATGTATATAGTGCGTATAGTCTGTTGACGAGCACAGCAACCATCAGGCAATTAGTTGGAGAAGCCAAGAGCAGGGGGTTTGAGGCTCTGGCTTTAACCGATAGAAATGTCATGTACGGTGCTGTGGAGTTCTACAAGGAATGCCTCAAGCAATCAGTAAAGCCAATTTTGGGGCTAACGGCTGATGTTTTAAGCGAGCATAACCAAAAAGAGGCATATCCTCTTGTTTTATTAGCAGAAAATCAGACTGGCTTTGAAAATCTATTAAAAATTACAAGTGTTTTAATGACTCAATCAGAAGAAGGTATTCCGACGAAATGGCTGAAAGCCTACTCGGAAGGACTGTTCGCTCTTAGTCCTGGATTAAACGGGGAAATTGAACAATGTCTTGCAAATGACAGCTACGACAAAGCAAAGGAAATCGCTTTAAGGTATGATGGATTGTTTGAAAAACATCATTTTTACCTGTCACTGCAGGACCATTCTATTGCTGCTGAAAAGAAGGTAAACGAGGGGCTCTTGCGGATATCGGAAGAGACAGGCATAGAATTGGCCGCAACAAACGAAGTATTCTATTTATCCAAAGAAGACGCCTTTGCCCATGAATGTCTGCTGGCAATAAAAAATGGAGAAAAATTGCAGGATGAGACAAGGGTGCGGCTGCAAAGCGGTGAGTACTATTTAAAAACAGCAAAGGAAATGACAGACCAATTATCATCCTATCCTGAGGCACTGGAAAATACGCTGAAAATCGCAAAACGATGCAATGTCATGCTTGAGCTCAATCAGCAAAACCTTCCTAAGTATCCTGTTGAAGAAAACAAAACAGCAGATCAGATGCTTGAGGAGCTCTGCTGGAAAGGCTTTAGTGAAAGGTATGAATCAGCAGAGGAAGAACATCGCAATCGTCTTCTATATGAGCTTAAAATCATTAAAAAAATGAAATTTAGCGATTATTTTTTAATTGTTTGGGATTTTATGAAGTATTCAAGAGAAAACGACATATTGACTGGTCCTGGACGGGGATCGGCAGCAGGTTCGATGGTCTCCTATGTTTTGTATATCACAGATGTTGATCCGATTGAACACCATTTATTATTTGAACGTTTCCTTAACCCGGAGCGGATCACGATGCCAGATATTGATATTGATTTTCCCGATCATCTAAGGGACAAGGTAATCAAATATGTCGCAAATAAATATGGTGAGCTGCATGTTGCCCAAATCATCACATTTGGAACGCTTGCGGCAAAAGCTGCATTAAGGGATGTTGGACGAGCATTTGGACTGAATCCTAAGGAATTAGACAGCTTATCAAGGAAAATTCCTGGAAAATTAGGCATTTCATTATCTCATGCTCTAAAGGAATCAGAAGCATTGAGAATGTTTGTAAAGGAATCAAGCTACAACCAGAAATTATTTGACACCGCTCTTAAGCTGGAAGGGCTTCCGCGCCATACTTCCACACATGCTGCTGGAGTTGTCATAAGCGAAAAACCTTTAGTTCAAGTGATTCCGATTCAAAAGGGCCATGACCATGTTTACTTAACTCAATATTCAATGGAGCATCTAGAGAATGTTGGCTTATTAAAGATGGATTTCCTTGGTTTGAGAAATCTATCATTGATAGAAAATATCCTGGCATCCATTCACAGAAAATCGGGGAAAAAACTTAATATTAAGGCTATTCCATTAGACGATGAAGCTACCTATCAATTATTAAGCAGAGGAGATACAACGGGGATTTTTCAGCTGGAAGCAGACCAGGTGCGGAAGGTACTTACAAAACTGAGGCCGACATGCTTTGAAGACATTGTTGCTGTTAATGCCTTAAACCGGCCTGGACCAATGGAAAATATTCCTCTTTATATTGAGAGAAAGCATGGGATCAGTAAGGTTTCCTACCCTCACCCTGATCTTATCCCTATTCTTAAAGACACGTATGGGATTATTGTCTATCAGGAACAGATTATGCAGATTGCAGCCATTATGGCTGGGTTCTCACTGGGTGAGGCCGATTTGCTTAGAAGGGCTGTAAGCAAGAAGAAGAAAGAAATACTTGACCAGGAACGAAGCCATTTTGTCAGCGGAGCATTAAAAAAAGGCCATGATGAAAAAACGGCAAATGATATTTATGATTTAATAGTCCGCTTTGCCAATTATGGTTTCAACAGAAGCCATTCCGTGGCATACAGCTTTATATCCTATCAGCTAGCCTATTTAAAATGCCATTATCCATTGCACTTTATGGCTGCATTGCTTACATCTGTAATAGGAAATGAAGAAAAGATTTCACAGTACATTAAGGAACTAAAACAGATGGACATAGCTATTCTGCCCCCATCTATTAATCGCAGCGGGTTTTCCTTTACTGTTGAAAGAGATGCCATCAGATATAGTCTGGCGGCTATAAAGGGTATTGGCGCCTCGGCATTAAGGGATATTTTTCAGGCAAGAAAAAATAATCATTTTGATGATCTGTTTGACTTTTGCATCAGGGTTTCATCTAAGACGGTCAATCGAAAGGCTTTAGAGGCGCTGGTTCATTCCGGAAGCTTTGATGAATTTGGCCAAGACCGGGCTGTATTGCTGGCAAGTCTGGACGCTGCCGTTGAGCATGCCAATTTGATGCGGCCAAATGACGAACAAGTAAATTTCTTTACTGAAGGCGACTTTTTTCCAAACCCAAAATATACAGAGGTTGACCCAATACGTATGGAAGATAAGCTGGTTTTTGAAAAAGAGGTGCTGGGACTGTATCTATCAGACCATCCGGTTTCCATTTACGAAGATTCATTGCCGCTGCTAGGGGCCGATCAGCTAATTAATATGAAATCGGAAAGGAAAAGAAAACGAGGACTTGTCTATTTGACGGAAGTAAAAAAAATCCGAACGAAAAAAGGCCAGGCGATGGCATTTTTAACAATCAGCGACCAGTCAGATGAAATGGAGGCTGTTGCTTTTCCTGAAACCTTTAACCGATTTTCTGTATTTTTTAAAAAGGGCACTATTATTGTAATCAATGGAAACATAGAGGAAAGGGATGGCAGGCGCCAATTTATTATTCAATCCTGTGAGGAAGTAAAGTCGGCCATTGAAGCTGCTGAAAAAAAAGATCCGGTTCTTTATTTAAGAATCACTAAGGAAAAGGAAAATCCCGAAATCCTTTACAAGCTAAAAAATATCTTCAACGAACATGGAGGGAAGATACAGGTCCTATTATTTTACGAGAGTACCAATAAAAAAATTCGCTTGGGTGAAGAGGACCTGATAAATCCGACAGAAGAGTTCATGCAAAAGCTGAAAGGACTGCTGGGAGAAAAGAACGTCGTTCTGCAGTAAAATTAATACATTCGTATACTATCAAGTACTTTACATCATCAGCAAATGTGGTATATTGGTAAAAAGAGACTGGTCAGACCACCTGATAAAAGAGAGAAATTACGGATGGCCGATATAATTAATTGACCAGGAACTAAAAAATCATCCCGTAGCGGAAAAGGCAGCGGCGGCATTTCGCCGCATTGTTGAAGAAAAAGGAGAGATAGAGATGACTTTGCGTGAAGAAGCCCTTCATATGCATAGGGTAAATAAAGGAAAACTAGAATCTAAATCAAAGGTTCAGGTTAAGGATGCTAAGGACTTAAGTCTTGCCTATTCCCCGGGGGTAGCTGAACCATGTAAGGAAATTTATGATAAACCTGAAATGGTCTATGAATATACAATGAAAGGAAACATGGTCGCGGTAGTTTCTGATGGAACAGCT
Source organism: Cytobacillus sp. MT66 (assembly GCF_058792595.1). Classification (NCBI taxonomy): domain Bacteria; kingdom Bacillati; phylum Bacillota; class Bacilli; order Caryophanales; family Bacillaceae; genus Cytobacillus; species Cytobacillus sp. MT66. The sequence continues at coordinate 69,671 of NZ_JBXAFB010000009.1, read as the reverse complement.
GTTTTGGGTCTCGGCAATATCGGTCCTGAGGCTGCTTTGCCAGTTATGGAAGGAAAAGCTGTACTATTTAAGAGTTTTGCCGGTGTTGATGCGTTTCCGATTTGTTTAAATACAACTGACATTGATAAAATTGTTGAAACCGTAAAATTACTTGAGCCATCCTTTGGCGGTGTGAATCTTGAAGATATTGCTGCACCGCATTGTTTTGTAATTGAAGAGCGTTTGAAAAAAGAAGCAAATATTCCTGTATTCCATGACGATCAGCATGGAACTGCGATTGTTACTGTTGCAGGTCTTGTTAACGCATTAAAAGTCACAGGAAAGAAAATGAACGAAATTCGTGTGGTTGCCAGTGGTGCTGGGGCAGCAGGCATTGCGATTATTAAGCTTCTTTATACATATGGAGTGCGTGACATCATTATGTGTGATACAAGAGGCGCTATATATGAAGGCCGTCCAAATGGAATGAATGATGTAAAGAATGAAGTGGCTAAATATACAAATCGTGATAACAAACAGGGCTCTTTGGCTGATGTTATTCAAGGAGCGGATGTGTTCATAGGTGTATCTGCAGCTGGTGCCTTAACAGCAGATATGGTTAGTTCAATGAATCCAGATCCAATTATTTTCGCCATGGCTAATCCAAATCCTGAAATTATGCCAGATGAAGCTAAATCTGCAGGGGCTGCCGTCATAGGAACAGGCAGATCTGATTTTCCTAACCAGGTAAATAATGTATTGGCTTTCCCAGGCATTTTCCGCGGTGCGTTAGATGTTAGGGCAACTATTATCAATGAGGAAATGAAAATTGCTGCTGTTGATGCCATTGCAGGTCTTATCACAGAAGAAGAGCTTAGTGAAGATTATGTGATTCCTGGTCCTTTTGATCCAAGAGTGGCTCCTGAAGTAGCTGCAGCTGTAGCAAAAGCAGCAATGGAAACAGGAGTTGCTAGGCTGAAAGCTGATCCCGAGGAAATAAAAGAGCGTACAAGAAAACTTGCAGTTATCGGCAAAAGTGAGTGATCCCAAAGCTGTGAATGAAAGACAGAAGGATTCAAAGATTTATGTTGAAATTGTCAAACAGCTTAGGCTGATGATTGAAAGAGATGGGTTAAAACCTGGTGACAAACTGCCATCCGAACGTGAACTTTCCGAGCGCCTCATTGTTGGGCGCTCTTCTGTTCGAGAGGCACTCAGAGCACTCGAGCTGCTGGGGCTGATCGAGACAAAAAGAGGGGAAGGAACGTTTATCCGTGATTTTAAAGGAAATCAGCTTGTACAGCTGCTAAGCACCTTTGTCCTTCAGGATGAAAAAGCGAAAAAAGATGTAATAGAAACGAAGCATTTAATTGAAATGGATTGCTTAATCCTTGCTTTATATCATGCTGATGACCAGCGGATTGATCGGTTTAAAGTATGGGCAGAGACAGCGGATTTTACAGATGACGAATTTTTTTATAAGATTACAGAGATGGCTGAAAATCATTTGTTTCAGAGAATATGGTCCATTTTAAATGATTACTATCATTCCTTGATTACTCATAAGGCAGAATTCATCAGGGAAGATTATCTGGATATCATTGTTAATTTAATATCCCGCGATGAGCAGGGACTAAAGAACGCTTATTGTAAGCTAAGGAAATTGTCGAAGGTATAGCGACAAATTATGGCAAAAATTCCGCTGCGTTTATTCTATGATTAAATGATAGGTTTGGACAGGCATTACCTATTTATTTTTTGCCCAAGTGGCCAGACCACTTACTTTTTTTATAAAGGCAAGAATATCATGAATTGTCTTTGATTCAAAACAGGGAGGTTTCACCTTGCTTAAAGAGATTTTCACAAAACCAAAAAAGAAGAAATATGCGACCATTCCTTCAGAATCAGCGAAGCAAGACGTGCCTGAAGGAATAATGACAAAATGCCCGAATTGCAAAAAAATCATGTACACTAAGGAACTATTGAAAAATTTAAAGGTTTGTTTAAACTGCCAATACCATCATTCAATGGATTCAAAAGAGCGGATAGAAAGTTTTCTTGACCCAAATAGTTTTGAAGAATTGAATGCTGGTATGATTTCGGAAAATCCTTTGAATTTCCCAGGCTACCTTGAGAAGCTTGAAAAGGATCAGAAGAAGACAGGAATTAATGAGGCGGTTGTGACCGGTATTGGTTCTATTGAAGGACACCAGGCAGTTATTGCTGTTATGGACTCAACCTTCCGTATGGGAAGTATGGGATCTGTAGTGGGAGAAAAAATTACGCTAGCCATTGAAAAAGCGGATGAACTTTCTGTGCCTTTTATCATTTTTACTGCGTCCGGCGGAGCACGCATGCAAGAGGGAGTACTGAGTCTTATGCAGATGGCCAAGACCAGTGTGGCATTGAAAAAATTCAGCGATAATGGCGGATTAATTATCTCTATCATGACTCATCCAACCACAGGAGGGGTTTCTGCAAGCTTTGCGTCTCTCGGAGATTATAACTTAGCAGAACCTGGAGCTCTTATTGGATTTGCCGGCAGAAGAATTATTGAGCAAACGATTAGAGAAGAACTGCCTGAGGATTTCCAAACTGCAGAGTTTTTGTTAAAACATGGACAATTAGATGCCGTCATACCAAGGCTTGAACTGAAAGAGAAGATTGCATCTATTTTATCAATGCACCAGCAGGAGGGTGATCTTGAATGGTAGGAGAACTTGAATTTGAACGTCCCGTGACAGAACTTAGAAAGAAAATCGCCGAGCTCAAGGAGTTCACGAAAAATGCTGACGTTGATCTGTCAGATGAAATCGGTAAACTTGAAAATCGCCTCGAAAAGCTGGAAAAAGAAATATATGAAAATATAAAACCTTGGGATCGTGTGCAAATTGCCCGCCATCCTGCAAGACCGACAACACTTGACTATATTTCATATCTTTTTACAGATTTCTTTGAATGTCATGGGGATCGGACCTTTGCTGATGATGAGGCCATTGTCGGAGGAATCGCGAAGTTCAAGGGTCTTCCCGTTACAATAATTGGCCACCAGCGCGGTAAGGATACCAAAGAGAATATCCGGAGAAACTTTGGCATGCCGCATCCTGAAGGGTATCGAAAAGCATTGAGGCTGATGAATCAGGCAGAAAAGTTCAAGCGGCCAATCATTTGTTTTATTGACACAAAAGGTGCTTATCCAGGCAAAGCGGCTGAGGAACGCGGCCAAAGCGAAGCGATTGCCCGCAATCTCTTTGAAATGGCGAGCCTTCATGTTCCGGTCATTTGCATTGTCATTGGGGAAGGCGGAAGCGGAGGCGCCCTGGCATTGGGTGTCGGAAATCACATTCATATGCTGGAGAATTCAACATACTCTGTTATCTCCCCTGAAGGTGCGGCAGCTATTCTTTGGAAGGATGCCACTCAGGCAAAAAGAGCAGCGGAGAGCATGAGAATTACTGCACCAGATTTAAAGGAGTTAGGTATCGTTGACCAGATTATTCCTGAGGTCAAGGGTGGAGCACATAAGGATGTTCAAAAGCAAGCAGAGGAAATTGGAAAGGTATTGCTGACATCTCTTAAAGAACTTAGAACGTTAACAGAAGACCAATTAGTAAGCCACCGATATAACAAATTTAAATCAATTGGACAATATTCATTTATTAAAGATGTCATTGGTGTAAACTAAAAACGTGCTTTTGCAGCACGTTTTTCTTTTATTAGTTGAGATATATGTCCTAGGCATGCTATTTTAGATGAGGAACTTTAGAAGTCAGACAGCCTTTATAAAAAAGAATAAATGCTGCAAATAAAATTCACATTAATTCCGTGAGAGGTGATTTGTTGTGAAGAAAATTGGAGTACTTACCAGCGGCGGCGACTCTCCTGGGATGAATGCAGCGGTGAGGGCGGTTGTTAGGAAAGCAATTTTTCATGATTTAGATGTTTTTGGAATATATGGCGGCTATTCCGGACTGATTAACGGACAAATAAAACAGCTTTCACTAGGGTCTGTCGGCGACATTATTCATCGCGGCGGCACAATGCTGCATTCGGCAAGATGCGAAGAATTTAAAACAAAGGAAGGCCAGCAAAAAGGCATCGAAAAGTTAAAAGAGTTCGGGATTGAAGGTCTGGTTGTTATCGGCGGAGACGGGTCATACCGAGGGGCAAAAGCTTTGACTGAGCTCGGATTTCCATGCTGCGGTGTGCCCGGCACGATTGACAATGATATTGAAGGCACGCAATTTACAATCGGATTCGATACTGCGCTGAATACAGTTATTGATGCTGTTGATAAAATAAGAGATACAGCAACTTCGCATGAACGTATTTTTATTATTGAAGTAATGGGCAGAAATGCTGGAGACATTGCCCTATGTTCAGGGCTTGCCGCAGGAGCTGAAACAATTCTGATACCTGAGGAAAAATATGCTATGGACGAAATTGCAGCAAGGCTTATCAGCGGCCATGATCGCGGTAAAAAGCACAGTATTATTATTGTAGCTGAAGGTGTGGCAACAGGAATGGATTTTGCCAAAGAGCTGGAGGCTGCAACCAATTTCGAAACGCGTGTTTCCGTACTTGGCCATATACAAAGAGGCGGCTCTCCTACTGCCTTTGATCGGGTACTGGCAAGCCGCTTAGGAGCTAGAGCAGTTGAACTGTTAATTGAAGGCAAAGGCGGCCGTGCAGTTGGAATCATGAATAATCAAGTGGTTGATCATGATTTTAATGAAGTTTTGGGAGCAAAGCATACAATCGATCTAAGCTTATATCAGCTTTCAAAAGAACTATCCATTTAAGATTTTTAAGGAGGAACTATCATATGCGTAAAACAAAGATCGTTTGTACCATTGGTCCGGCAAGTGAAAGCGTGGAAAAATTAGTCCAGCTTATCGAAGCCGGCATGAACGTCGCAAGATTAAATTTTTCACACGGTAATTTTGAAGAACATGGCCAGCGTATAAAAAATATTCGTGAAGCTGCGGCAAGGACAAAGAAAACCGTAGCGATTCTTTTAGATACAAAGGGACCTGAAATCCGTACACATAATATGAAAGACGGAGCGATTGAATTAACGGCCGGTAATAAAATGATTATTTCGATGAATGAAGTTGAGGGAACTAAGGAGAAGTTTTCCATTACATATTCAGAGCTGATTCACGATGTCCAAATTGGTTCAAAAATTTTACTTGATGATGGATTAATTGGGCTTGAAGTAACGAAAGTTGATCTTGAGGCGAAAGAAATTCATACAAAAATTTTAAACAGCGGCGTATTAAAAAATAAAAAAGGTGTTAATGTTCCTGGAGTTTCAGTTAATTTGCCTGGAATTACCGAAAAAGATGCCAGTGATATTTTGTTTGGCATTGAACAAGGCATTGACTTCATTGCTGCATCTTTCGTCCGCAGAGCATCGGATGTTCTGGAAATCAGAGAGCTTCTTGAAAAAAATCAAGGGAACCATATTAACATCATTCCAAAGATTGAAAACCAAGAGGGTGTCGATAATATTGATGAAATTCTTGAGGTTTCAGATGGCTTAATGGTTGCAAGGGGAGATTTAGGAGTTGAAATTCCTGCCGAGGAAGTCCCATTAGTACAAAAAGAGCTGATTAAAAAGTGTAATGTTCAGGGCAAGCCAGTAATTACTGCTACGCAAATGCTAGATTCCATGCAACGCAATCCACGTCCGACTCGTGCTGAAGCGAGTGACGTTGCTAATGCTATTTTTGATGGGACAGATGCCATCATGCTTTCAGGTGAAACGGCTGCTGGATCATATCCAGTCGAAGCGGTGCAAACCATGCATAATATTGCATCAAGAACGGAGTCAGCTCTTAACCATAAGGAAATTCTTTCAACACGAAGCAAGGATAATGGACATAATATGACGGACGCTATTGGGCAATCTGTTGCCCATACGGCAATGAATCTTGATGTAGATGCCATTATTGCACCGACAGAAAGCGGTCATACAGCGAGAATGATTTCAAAGTACAAGCCAAAAGCTCCAATTGTGGCTGTTACATCGAATGACTATGTTTGCCGCCGGCTTTCATTAGTTTGGGGAGTCTATTCGCAAATCGGCAAAAAGGCGAACACAACCGACGAAATGCTTGACACGGCTGTAGAGGAAAGTTTAAACGGCGGTATTGTGTCCTCTGGAGATATCGTTGTAATTACGGCTGGTGTTCCAGTTGGGGAAACTGGAACAACGAATTTAATGAAAATCCATGTTGTTGGTGATGTTCTTGCTAAAGCACAAGGAATTGGCAGAAAGTCTGCTTTTGGTAAGACGGTTGTCGCACGCAATGCTGAGGAAGCACTTGCCAAGGTGACAAAAGGATCCATTTTAGTAACGATTGGAACGGATCGGGATATGATGCCAGCAATAGAAAAATGCAGTGCATTAATTACTGTAGAGGGCGGTCTGACAAGCCATGCGGCAGTTGTGGGACTCAACGTTGGAATCCCTGTCATTGTAGGAGTTGAAAATGCTCTGACCTTGTTTAAAGATGGCCAGGAAATTACAGTAGATGCCAACCGGGGTGTTATTTACAACGGACACGCGAGCGTTCTTTAAGGCCTAATGTCCGTCAAAGCCTGGAACTAAAATTCAACAGCTACCAAAAAAAAAGGCTGCTCATTGAGCAGCCTTTTTTTTATGAAGGATTTTCTTTGCCCTTTATATAAGCCCAAATGTCCCGGAACACATTTGCCTTATGTAAGGTTGTTATAATCACTAGAATGACAGGTCCAAGAATAAGTCCTAAGAAACCGATTAGCTTAAACCCGACAAACAAAGCGACTAATGTAGCGAGCGGGTCCATTCCTATATTGGATGAAAGGATTTTTGGCTCCATAACCTGCCGCTGGACTAATACAATAATATACAAAATACCTAGGCCAATTGCCATGCCCATTTGTCCTGCTATTGCTTCATAAATGATCCAAGGAACAAAGATCAGTCCTGTGCCAAGGTATGGAAGCACATCGACAATTCCAGTGATTAATGCAATGGTTATAGCATAATCAATCCGAAGTACAAGAAGCCCAATTAAGATAATGACTGTCGTAATAGAAATTAATGTTGCTTGAGCTTTGATAAATCCTAGTAAAGCCTTTCTTAAATCTGCAAAGACGGTCTTCCCGCTGGATTTTGCCCGTGTTGGCAAGAGATTGTTGGCCATATCGGATAATCGGTACCAATCCTTGCTGATAAAAAATGTTGCTAATAAAGAAAAAATAAGCACTGTAGCAGCATTCGGGAACCAGGAGATAATATTCGGGATTTTTCCAAAGAAATTCTGAATGAAAGACCCAATTGTAGACCCGATTTGTTTACCCGCTGTCTCAATATTTGATAAGATTGTATCCTGCTGTCCTGTATCCAGACTGTTAAACATACTTGTCAGCTGGTTGTACATTGGAATGAGCTGCGCAGCAACAAACTGTTCTGCATAGTCGATTAAAGTTTCTAAATGTTTTGGAACGACTTTTGCAAGGTAATCGGCACCCGAAACAATTTCGGCGATCAGTAAGGTAATTAATCCGGCGAAAATGCCAATTATTAAAACCAAACTTATTAACACAGCTAAGGCTCTTGGCATTTTGCCTTTTTTCGCAAGGAAATTGACAAGCGGATTAATTAAAAAGGCAATGATAATCCCGATTAAAAATGGATAGGCTAACTTAGCAATGAAATAAAAACCGAAAAGAAGAAGCAGAAATACTCCAATAACTAGGAAAAACCTTAAAGTCCTGTACACATAAACATGATTCAACACCCTGCCTCCTTACCATTTAGGACTTTGATGAATATTTTACCATTTTACCGTAAGAACTTCATCCAATTTCCTGTTAAGAAGTATTACGAAGAGATAAAATGAAAAGTTTCACTCGAAATATTTAGAAAAAGGCTGTGTTAAAGCTTAATGTTGATTTTAGCGCTTAGTTGATTGGAGTGGAAGGTGCGTAGACTCCTGGGGGATCAGCGTTGAAGGGAGACCCCGCAGGAACGGTAGTTCCGAGGAGGCTCGCAAAACGCCCCCCGGAAAGCGAAGCACCTGGAACGGAAATCAACGGTCAAATTTAAAAGAGCCCTAAAAAAACAGAAAAAATAAAAGAAATAATATAAAAATAATGAGCTTTGTATTTTTAATATTTGTAAAGCTATGGTAGAATAGTATCATCGCCGAATAGGTGAGTTATCATATCAAATAAATTGTGTTTTTATTTTACACATCTGCTAGAAAAATGAATGCTTGCGGAAAATAGCAAAATCTTTTCTGGGAAAATATTATTTTTTTCACATTTTCCGCGTATATCGTTCACAAAAGTCTGATAATTGTTTATAATAGGACTTGTAAATGCAACCGTCAGATAACATAGTATCCAAAAAAATTATTAATTCTATTGAAATATTTTTAAACTAGATATATTATTGTGTTTTCTTTTTTTTGCATGATTGTTGAGCAAACGCTCGATTAAATGATCACTTTTTGCAAAAAAATATGTTTTGTACAAAAGGTTGCATTTTTAATCAACTTGATTTAAGTCTGCGGCAGGGGATGTACATATAAAACCTTTGGTTAAATCATTGATTTTTCTGAAAAATCGGTATATTTGCCAGCCAAACTAATTACAGACAAATGGGTATGGGGAAATTGAATATTTATAATGAAAAGGAGAGATTCATGATGACAGCAACACGCGGTCTTGAAGGGGTAGTAGCAACAACTTCATCAATCAGTTCAATCATCGATGATACATTAACGTATGTTGGGTATAATATTGATGATTTAGCTGTTAATGCAAGTTTTGAGGAAGTTATTTATCTTCTTTGGCATAGAAAGCTTCCAACACAATCTGAACTTGATGAATTAAAGAGTCAATTAGCAGAAAGTGCTGACCTGCCAAAAGAGGTTTTAGATCATTTCAAAATGTACCCGATTGATAAAGTACATCCAATGGCAGCGCTTCGCACAGCTGTATCTTTATTAGGTTTGTATGATGAAGAAGCTGATGTTATGGAACCTGCAGCCAACTATAGAAAAGCGATTCGCCTGCAGGCAAAACTCCCAACACTTGTTACTTCTTTTGCAAGAATTAGAAAAGGTTTAGAACCAGTGGCCCCAAGAAAAGATCTTGGATTTGCTGCAAACTTCCTATATATGCTATCTGGCAAGGAGCCGGAAGCTATTGCAATTGAAGCATTTAACAAGGCACTTGTTCTTCATGCAGATCATGAGCTAAATGCATCTACATTTACTGCACGTGTATGTGTGGCAACACTATCCGATGTTTATTCCGGTATCACGTCTGCAATCGGCGCTTTAAAGGGACCATTACACGGAGGGGCTAATGAAGCGGTAATGAAAATGCTGACTGAAATTAGCACACTTGAAAATGTTGAGCCTTACATCCGCGAAAAGCTTGATAATAAAGAAAAAATTATGGGCTTTGGACATCGTGTATACAGAAAAGGTGACCCTCGTGCAAAGCACTTGCGTGAAATGTCCAAGAAGCTTACTGAGCTTACTGGAGAGCCTCATTGGTATGATATGTCCACTAAGATTGAAAACATTGTAACAGGCGAGAAAAAACTTCCGCCAAATGTTGATTTTTATTCAGCATCTGTTTATCATAGCTTAGGAATTGATCATGATCTATTCACACCTATTTTCGCTGTCAGCCGTGTTTCCGGATGGCTTGCACATATTTTAGAACAGTATGAAAACAATCGCTTAATCCGTCCGCGTGCAGAATACACAGGCCCTGGCATGCAGAAATATGTACCAGTTGAGCAAAGAGGATAATAACCGATCCCTTTATATTGATCATATTTAAAACAGTAATTTTACTTAAAAATTGCTGTTATAAAGATTGCGGAAAAAGGTTAGGGGCATGTGCCTTCTAACCTTTGATTCTGATATAAACTTTGTCACCCCATATACATACAAAAATGGCTTTTGCCAGGGGATTAAAAAATGGAGGGAAAAAACATGCAAGGTGAAAAAATCACAGTTACAAATGGAGTTTTAAACGTTCCAAACAATCCAATTGTTCCATTTATCGAAGGTGACGGAACTGGTCCTGATATTTGGGCATCTGCTTCCAGAGTATTGGATGCTGCCGTAGAAAAGGCATATAAAGGTGAACGCAAAATTGTCTGGAAAGAAGTTCTTGCTGGAGAAAAAGCCTTTAATCAAACTGGTGAATGGCTTCCTTCTGAAACCTTAGATGTTATTAATGAATATCTAATTGCAATCAAAGGCCCTCTTACAACACCAATCGGCGGAGGAATCCGTTCATTAAACGTTGCACTGCGCCAAGAACTAGATTTATTTGTCTGCTTGCGTCCAGTCCGCTGGTTCGAAGGAGTGCCATCTCCTGTAAAACGTCCTCAGGACACTGATATGGTCATTTTCCGTGAGAACACAGAGGATATTTATGCTGGTATTGAATATCAAAAGGGCTCTGATGAGGCTAAAAAATTAATTTCTTTCCTTCAAGATGAGCTAGGCGTTAAGAAAATTCGCTTCCCTGAAACATCAGGCATCGGGGTGAAGCCAGTTTCTGAAGAAGGTACAAGCCGTTTAGTGCGTGCTGCAATTGAGTATGCAATCAAGGAAGGCCGAAAGTCTCTTACTCTTGTACACAAAGGCAACATCATGAAGTTTACTGAAGGTGCATTTAAAAACTGGGGTTATGAGCTTGCTGAAAGAGAATATGGCGATAAAGTATTTACATGGGCTCAATATGATCGCATTAAAGATGAGCAAGGAATTGACGCTGCAAATAAAGCACAGGCTGATGCTGAAGCAGCTGGAAAAGTCATTGTTAAAGATGCTATTGCTGATATCTTCTTACAGCAAATTCTTACTCGTCCAAAAGAGTTTGACGTTGTAGCAACAATGAATCTTAATGGTGACTATATTTCTGATGCGCTTGCTGCTCAGGTTGGCGGTATCGGTATTGCTCCTGGAGCAAATATTAACTATGTAACTGGACATGCTATTTTTGAAGCAACACACGGAACTGCTCCAAAATATGCTGGCTTAGATAAAGTTAACCCTTCATCTGTTATTCTTTCCGGAGTGCTAATGCTTGAGCATCTAGGCTGGAAAGAAGCTGCTGATATGATTGTTAAGTCAGTAGAAAACACAATCGCATCAAAAGTTGTTACTTATGACTTCGCCCGTCTAATGGATGGTGCAACAGAAGTTAAATGCTCTGAGTTTGGTGACGAACTTATCAAAAATATGGAGTAATCCTATAGAAACTGAGGCTGATCTTTTTAAAAGACCAGCCTCGTTCTATATTGAGTTTTAACTTTCTTTGAGTCAAAGGAGGAACTGATAATGTCATTAGCACGTAAAAAGATTTCAGTCATTGGCAGCGGGTTTACTGGTGCAACAACTGCCTTCCTTTTAGCCCAAAAAGAGCTTGGGGATGTTATCCTTGTTGATATTCCGCAAATGGAGAATCCAACAAAAGGCAAAGCCTTGGATATGCTTGAAGCTAGCCCGGTTCAAGGATTTGACGCAAACATTACAGGCACAGCAGATTACGAAGACACAAAGAACTCTGATATCGTTGTTATTACAGCCGGCATTGCCCGCAAACCTGGAATGAGCCGTGATGATTTGGTACAGACCAACCAAAAAATTATGAAAAGCGTTGCACAGGAAGTGGAAAAACACTCTCCTAATGCATTGATTGTTGTTTTGACAAACCCTGTGGATGCCATGACATATACAGTATTTAAAGAATCTGGATTCCCCAAAAACCGTGTTATCGGCCAATCAGGTGTCCTTGATACTGCCCGCTTCCGGACTTTTGTTGCACAGGAATTAAATCTGTCTGTTAAAGATATAACCGGATTTGTGCTTGGCGGACATGGGGATGATATGGTGCCACTGGTCCGCTATTCCTATGCAGGCGGAATACCGCTAGAAACTTTAATTCCAAAGGAGCGCCTTGAAGCGATTGTGGAACGTACACGAAAAGGCGGCGGTGAGATTGTAAACCTTTTAGGAAACGGAAGTGCCTATTATGCTCCAGCAGCTGCCTTAGTTGAAATGTGTGAAGCGATTCTGAAAGACCAGCGAAGAGTTCTTCCGGCTATTGCTTACCTTGAAGGTGAATATGGCTATGAAGGCATTTACTTGGGAGTTCCTGTTATTCTCGGAGGCAATGGAATTGAAAAGGTAATAGAACTTGAGTTAACAGCAGATGAAAAGGCGGCATTAGATAAATCAGCTGAATCTGTACGCAGTGTAATGGCATTATTATCATAATAAGTAATTCGGGAAACCCTTTCCCGAATTTTTTGTTAATATATCTTTTTTTGGGAAGTATAAAAGTGATATAATATAAAAAGACTGAATTGTCTATATTTACTTAGGGTTGAAATCGCTTACATACTTTGGAGGTGCCCGCAATGTTACTAGGAAAAAAGCGAAAACTAGGAAGACAAATTGAGGAAATAACGGTTGGAGAAAAGCTGACTTTAACAGAGAAAATTGAAGATAAAGATCTGCTTCTATACCTCGGTTTGACCAATGATGCGAATCCGCTTTATATTCAGCATGATTATGCATCCCAAACACCATATAAAAAGCCGATTGTGCCAAGCATTATGCTAAATGGAATCATTAATTCGGCTATTTCAAAGTACCTTCCAGGGCCAGGAAGTCATATTCTTAAGCAAGAAATAGAGTATATAAAGCCTGTTTGCCATTATTCGACTGTACAATTTTTATTTGAAGTAACGGAAGTGAACAGCAGCAGCCACACGATTCAAATTAAAGTTCAGGCTACAAATGAAGAGGATGAAACGGTGATCACCGGAACATTGCTTGTATGTCCTCCGCACCGCATGCAGCCAATGGATGGAGATGCATTGGAGAACTTTTAATCCTTTGCTATATATGCCATGTTAAGAAATATACTCGTTGTATTATAAAAAAGATATGCTTATGGGCATATCTTTTTTTATGTGCACTTTTTATCTCGGGTATATACTATAATGAAATCAAGTATATCAATAGGGGGAAGTGTAATGGATAGCACAGCAGAAAATAAAATTCTTGTCGTTGATGATGAACAGTCGATTGTTACTTTACTAAAATATAATCTTCAGCAGGCTGGCTATGAAGTTATTACCGCCTTAGACGGAGAGGCGGGCAAGGAGCTTGCATTGTCAGAGAATCCTGATTTAATCATCCTTGATCTCATGCTGCCAAAGTTAGATGGTATAGAAGTTTGTAAACAGCTTAGACAAGCAAAGGTTATGATTCCTATACTAATGCTTACAGCTAAGGATGACGAACTTGATAAAATTCTTGGTTTAGAGCTAGGTGCGGATGATTATATGACAAAGCCTTTCAGTCCGAGAGAAGTGGTTGCCAGAGTAAAGGCTATTTTACGCAGAACACTGCCTCAAAATGTACAGCCTATGGAAACAAATGATGATGCATCAGATGTCATTCAAATTGCGGCATTAAAAATCATTCCTGATTATTATGAAGCCTATTTTGAAGGTGAACAGCTGGAATTAACGCCAAAGGAATTTGAACTGCTTTTATACTTAGCTAAAAATAAAAGCCGTGCCTTATCGAGAGACCATCTATTAAGTGCTGTCTGGAACTATGATTTTGCCGGAGATACCAGAATTGTTGATGTCCATATCAGCCGTTTGAGAGAGAAAATAGAGACAAACACGAAGAAGCCTAGCTATATTAAGACAATACGCGGATTAGGATATAAGCTAGAGGAGCCAAAGGGTGAATGAAAGGCTTTAGAAAAAGAATCTTAATCACACTGGTATCACTCGTCCTCATCGCTCTTGTTTGCCTGGGGCTTCTGCTGGGAGAATTGTTTAAAGACTATTACATCCATTCTTTCGATGAGCGATTAAAAAAGGAAAGTGAGTTATTAGCTGGATCCATTGAAAATGGGGGCGGAGTAAAAAGTATAAACAAAGATCAGGTCAAATATTACAGCGAAATGCTTGATGTCAGGGTGACTGTTGTGGATTCATCCGGTATGCTGATTTATGACAGCATTCATGCTGCCAGTGCTAATGCAGCACATAAAAAAACCTTAGAAGAATTAATCGAAAGAAGTTCTGGAGGGACAAGCCTGGAAATCAGCGGAGATCAAAATCTTCATTATTATTGGCGGCCGATTTATCAGGATGGCATAAAGGAAGGGTATGTTTTCCTTAGTACTAAAATGGAAGAAATCAACGATGCATATAGGCAGATTTGGTGGCTATTAATATCTCTTTTGTCTATCTCTTTTATTTTTATCCTTTTATTAGGCTGGAGGATTACAGCTCATTATACAAAACCAATTGAATTAGCAACGAAAAAAGCCATCGAACTGGCAAAGGGGAATTACCGTCTTCAGACACTTGAGGAACCTGTTGAGGAAACGGGTATGTTAAACGCTGCTATAAATGTTCTGGCCAGAAATCTCCGGGATCTGCAAAAGGCTCAAGAAATGCAGCAGGACAGGATGTCTACGCTAATCGAAAATATGGGCAGCGGTTTAATCCTGATTGACAGCAAAGGATACATACAAGTACTCAACAAAGCATACAAAGAATTTTTTCAGCTGGATCCAGTTGAATATTTAAATAAGCTCTATTATAAAGTGATTGAGCATAAGGAAATTATTCGCTTAATTGAACATATCTTTATGACTGAGAAAAAGGTGAAAAAGGAAATTGTTCTTCCTTTCAATATCGGCCGAAGGCATTTCGAGGTGTATGGCGTACCGATTATTGGCACGAATGATGTGTGGAAAGGCGTTCTCCTTGTTGTTCATGACATTACCGATATTAAAAGGCTGGAACAGGTAAGAAAGGACTTCGTTGCAAATGTTTCCCATGAATTAAAAACTCCGATTACATCCATAAAGGGCTTTTCAGAAACCCTGCTGGACGGTGCAATGAATGACAAAGACGCATTAATAGCCTTTTTGAATATTATTTTAAAGGAAAGCGACCGTCTTCAGACATTGACACAGGATCTGCTGGACTTATCAAAAATAGAAAAACAGGGATTTAGTCTCGATATTCAAGAAGTGAATATCCCGGCCTCTATTAAGGAAGTTATGAAGATTGTCCAAAAGGATGCAGATGAAAAGGGAATCAATATGACCTTTGAAAGCAAATCTGATTCTGTAATGGTTGAGGGAGATCCAAACCGCTTAAAACAGGTATTTTTAAATCTTATTTCAAATGCCATTACTTATACTCAAAACGGCGGCAACATTTCTATTTCATTAAAAGAAACAGACGTAAATGTTACTATTAATTTCACAGATACTGGAATTGGCATAAATAAAGATGAAATTCACCGTATTTTTGAAAGATTTTATCGAATTGATAAAGCACGAAGCCGAAATTCAGGCGGGACAGGACTGGGACTGGCCATTGTAAAGCACCTTGTTGATGCACATAAGGGTAAAATTACGGTCAAGAGCGAAGAAGGACAGGGCACTACCTTCATTGTTGAACTGAACAAAAGATTCCCCTAAGAACTTGAAACTTTTCAAGTGAATCATCCGTATTAAAGGAAGATGAAAACAGCAAAAAGGGGGAGAAGTTTTGGTCAGCCTAAAGAGAATATATACCGTAACTGGACTTGTGCTGCTCATTATTGTGTTAGGTATAACAGCACTTACGACGTGGTATACAGTTGATGAATCCGATCAGGCAGTCATCGTGACGTTTGGCAAGGTGGAAGAGGGCATCACTGAACCAGGCTTGCATTTTAAACTGCCATGGCCGATTCAAAGTGTGGAAAAGGTTTCAAAGGAAACATTTAGCCTTCAATTTGGCTACGAGGAAAAGGAAGGGAAAATGAAGGAATTTCCGGAAGAGACAAAAATGATTACCGGGGATGAAAATATCGTTCTTGCAGATCTTGTTGTTCAATGGAAAATAACTAACCCTGAAAAATATCTCTATAATGCAGAAAATCCCGAGGAAATTCTCTATGATGCGACCTCAGCTTCATTAAGAAGTATAATTGGAAGCTCTAAAATTGATGATGCTTTAACTTCTGGAAAAGCTGATATCGAGGCTAATGTCCGAGAGCTGTTAAGCAATTTAGTCGACAAGTATGATATCGGAATTTCTATTTTAGCTGTGAAGCTTCAGGATGTCGAACTTCCAAATGAGGAAGTCCGCAAAGCTTTTACAAATGTAACCGATGCCCGTGAAACAGCCAGCACGAAAAGAAATGAAGCAAATAAATATGTGAATAAGAGAATGAACGAGGCACAGGGTGAAAAAGATGCCCTAATCTCAAAAGCACAAGGTGAAAAGGCAGCCCGTTTGGAGCGTGCCCGCGGGGATATTGCCGTGTTTAACCAGCTTTATGAGGAATACAAGAAAAGCCCTGATATTACGAGGGAACGCCTGGTTTTAGAAACGCTTGAACAAGTGCTGCCCGGTGCAGAAATTTACATTATGAATGACGAAGGTAATACACTGAAATACTTCCCGATTCGCCCGCTGGAAAAAGAACAGCCAGTAAAAGAGGAAGGGAGTGAAAATAAACAATGAGTGACGAAAACGTAATTAACATGAATGAACGGCCAAACGGTAATATGCAATGGCGTAAATATATCAAAACAGGAATATTCTTTGTAATCCTCATTGTTGTTCTCGGAATTTTACTTAGCAATCTCTTTGTTGTTAAAGAAGGGGAATATAAAGTCATTCGTCAATTCGGTGAAGTAGTAAGAATTGAGAGTGAGCCCGGCTTAAACTATAAAATTCCGTTTATCCAAAGTGTGTCTACACTGCCGAAATATCAGCTGACCTATGATGTGTCAGAAGCTGAGATCAATACAAAGGATAAAAAGCGCATCATTATCGATAACTATGCTGTTTGGCGTATAGAAAATCCTAAAGATATGATTTCCAATGCAAGAACCTTGCAGGGGGCAGAATCGAGAATGGAAGAATTCATTTATTCTGTCACACGTACAGAGCTTGGCCAGCTGAATTATGATGAGATCATTAATGATGAAAAGTCATCCCGCGGATCATTAAATGATCGAATCACGGAAAAGGTCAACGAACTATTAAGCAAGGATAAATATGGTGTTGTTGTCACAGATGTTCGTATGAAACGGAGTGACCTGCCTGGAGAAAACGAACAGTCTGTCTATACAAGAATGATTTCTGAACGTGAAACCAAAGCACAGGAGTACTTGTCAAAAGGGGACGCCGATAAGAACCGTATTATTGCTGAAACGGATAAAGAGGTAAGGGAGCTTCTCGCGAAGGCACAGGCCGATGCTGAAACCATCAGAGCGGAAGGAGAGGCTGGCGCAGCAAAGATCTATAATGAAGCTTTCTCCAAAGATCCTAGCTTCTACTCCTTGTTCAGAACCTTAGAATCCTATAAAAAGACAATCAATGGCGAAACAGTCATCGTATTGCCATCGGATTCACCATATGCCCGCCTGCTGATGGGATATACGAAAACTGAATAAAAAAGAACCGTTATTTTTCTTTCTTTGTTTGCCCATGGTAAAATAAAGAAAGAAAATAACGGTTTTTTTTATGGACACTTTGGCAGAGGAGGATTTTCTTGGATAAGAAACTCGTTTTAATTGACGGCAACAGTATTGCTTACAGGGCGTTTTTTGCCTTGCCGCTATTAAATAATGATAAGGGAATACATACAAATGCTGTTTACGGTTTTACGATGATGCTGACGAAAATTCTTGAAGAGGAGAAGCCCACCCACATACTTGTTGCTTTCGATGCAGGTAAAACAACCTTTCGTCACAAGACATTTACGGAATATAAGGGTGGAAGACAAAAAACACCTCCAGAACTATCAGAACAATTTCCTTTTATCCGTGAGCTGCTGAAGGCATACGGAATTGCGCAATACGAGCTGGAAAACTTTGAAGCAGACGATATTATCGGCACACTTTCCCTATTGGCTGAAGGTGAAGACTTTGAAGTAAAAGTCATTTCAGGTGATAAGGACTTAACACAATTAAGCTCGGAAAAAACGACAGTTTCCATCACAAAAAAAGGCATCACCGATACAGAAGAATATACACCTGCACATATTTTAGAAAAATACGGAATTACACCAGAAAGAATCATAGATATGAAAGGTTTAATGGGAGATAGTTCAGATAATATTCCAGGCGTTCCTGGTGTGGGGGAAAAAACAGCCTTAAAATTGCTGAAGGAATTCGGCAGCCTTGAGGATCTCCTTGAGTCAATTGATAAAGTAAGCGGGAAGAAGCTTAAGGAAAAGCTGGAGGAATTTAAGGATCAAGCGCTGATGAGTAAAGAATTGGCAACGATTATGCGCGAAGCACCAGTTGATATTTCCCTTGACCGCATTGAATATCCGGGGTATGAGAAAGAAAAGGTTATCAGTCTATATAAGGAGCTGGGCTTCAATTCATTGCTTGATAAAGTAGCGGGCGATGAGGCAAGCCTTGAGGAAGATTTAGACGAAATTGAATATATTATTGTTGAAGAGATCTCAGAGGATATTTTTGCTGATAAAAATGCCTTCTATGTTGAAATATTAGATTCCAACTACCACTACGCAGACATTGTTGGCTTTTCGGTGGCAAATGAAAAAGGGAATTTCTTTCTAGCTACGGAAAAAGCCCTTGCCTCTCCAGTATTCAAACAGTGGGCGGAAGACGAAACAAAGGAAAAGATTGTTTATGATGGGAAAAGATCCGAGGTCTCACTAAGGCATCATGGGATTCACTTAGCAGGAGCAGTATTCGATGTGCTTATTGCTTCCTATCTCATTAACCCGTCGGTAACAATTGAAGACGTTGCATCTGTAGGCAAAAGTCACGGGTTTACAAACGTCCAGTCGGATGAAGCTTTCTATGGGAAAGGGGTTAAGCGAAGGATTCCGGAAGATAAAATTCTGGCAGAACACCTTTCTAGAAAAGCAGCAACCCTTCTTTCATTACAGGAAAAACTTGATAAAGAGCTTAAGGATAATCAGCAATCTGAATTATTTTATGATTTGGAAATGCCACTATCACTTATTCTTGCGGATATGGAGTCAGCGGGAATAAAGGTTGACCTTGATCGTTTGCAGTCGATGGGAGAAGACCTATTGTCGAAGCTTTCAGCCATTGAAACCCGCATTCACACGCTTTCAGGAGAGAAATTTAATATTAATTCTCCGAAGCAGCTGGGTGTTATTTTATTTGAAAAATTGGGGCTTCCAGTGATTAAGAAAACAAAAACAGGCTATTCCACGTCTGCTGATGTACTTGAAAAGCTGGAAAAAGATCATGAAATCATCAGAGAAATTTTAAATTACCGCCAGCTTGGAAAACTTCAATCGACCTATATAGAGGGGTTATTAAAGGTTGTCAATAAGGAAAACGGCAAGGTACATACCATTTTCAATCAGGCTTTAACTCAGACAGGACGTTTAAGCTCTACAGAACCCAACTTGCAAAATATTCCGATTCGGCTTGAAGAAGGAAGAAAGATTAGACAGGCATTTATTCCTTCTGAAAAAGACTGGGTTATATTTGCTGCTGACTATTCCCAGATTGAATTAAGGGTTCTTGCGCATATTGCTGGAGATGAGAAACTGATTGACGCCTTTAGAGAAGGGATGGATATTCACACGAAAACCGCCATGGAGGTTTTTCATGCCAGCAGGGATGAGGTAACCGCCAATATGCGCCGCCATGCAAAGGCAGTTAACTTTGGCATCGTATATGGAATCAGCGATTTCGGCCTATCCCAAAGCTTAGGGATATCCCGGAAGGAAGCCGGAAGATTTATAGAGAAATATTTAGAAAGTTATCCGGGCGTAAAGCAGTATATGGAAGATATTGTTCTAGATGCAAAGGAAAAGGGCTATGTATCAACCCTTTTGCACCGCAGACGATATCTGCCTGAAATTACAAACCGGAATTTTAATCTGCGCAGCTTTGCTGAAAGAACGGCGATGAATACGCCCATTCAAGGAAGCGCTGCAGATATAATTAAAAAAGCCATGATTGATATGGCAGACAGGCTTAAGAAGGAAAAGCTGAAAACGCGCCTTTTACTTCAAGTACATGATGAATTAATTTTCGAAGCGCCGAAAGATGAAATTGAAAAGCTGAAAGAAATTGTTCCAGATGTAATGGAACATGCCATTGAACTGAAAGTGCCTTTAAAGGTCGATTATTCTTACGGCCCAACATGGTTTGATGCAAAATAGGAGATGATTTTATGCCAGAGCTTCCTGAAGTGGAAACGATACGCAGAACTTTAGATAATTTAATTATCGGCAAAACAATTGAACATGTGACGGTTTCCTGGCCTAAAATGATCAAAAAGCCAGAGGAACCAGAACAATTTATAGATGCACTTGCTGGCCAAACCTTTACACACACAAGCCGGAGAGGAAAGTTTCTTATTTTATATACAAAAGATTTCGCGCTCGTTTCCCATTTAAGAATGGAAGGGCGGTATGGACTTTTCCAGGAAAGCGACCCAATTGAAAAACATACTCATGTCATTTTTCATTTTACAGACGGGACTGAGCTGCGCTATAAAGATGTAAGGAAATTTGGCACCATGCATTTATTTCTAAAAGGAGACGAATTTGATTGCCTCCCCTTATTGCAATTGGGACCAGAGCCTTTGTCAGCGGATTTTACTAAGAGAGGACTGGCAGAAAGGCTGAAGAAAACAAAAAGATCAATAAAAGCGGCTTTGCTTGATCAAAGGGTGATTGTCGGCATTGGAAATATTTATGCGGACGAATCCTTATTCCGTGCACGAATTCATCCTGAACGGCCGGCTGATGAATTGTCCGAAAAGGAAGTAGGTGTGCTCCACCAGGCAATTAAGGATACTCTTTCTGAAGCGGTGTCCAAGGGTGGGAGCACCGTTCGTTCTTACGTAAATACGCAGGGGCAAATCGGGATGTTCCAGCTTGAGCTCTTTGTTTACGGCAGGAAGGGAGAGAGCTGCAGGGTCTGCGGAACCGCACTCGAAGGAATAACCGTTGGCGGAAGAAGCACCGTTTTCTGTCCGAGTTGTCAGCCAAAATGAATACAGGAATAGGAATCAGATGATTCTAGCGAAATCGACGGGTAAGTTAAAAAGTGCATAGAATTTAACACTGGATAAGTCTCCTCCATATACTATCTTAGCGATTGTCAGGGAGGAGAACGATTCAATGATGCACATTTTCTCACTTCTCATTCTAGCCTTTGCAGTAAGTCTTGACAGCTTTAGTGTCGGGTTGACCTATGGTTTAAGAAAAATGCACATACCGATGAAATCGATTGGCATAATCGCCTGCTGTTCTGCTGTTGCATTGATGACCGCGATGACAATCGGCCATCTTTTAATACAGTTTTTATCCCCATCATTAGCAGAGAGGCTAGGGGGAATCATTCTTATTGGTCTTGGAGGCTGGGTGTTATATCAATTTTTTCGGCCAGAAAAAACTAAGGACAGTCTTCCGCACGAAAAGATCATTGTCAATTTTGAAATTAAATCCTTGGGGCTTGTGATTAATATTTTACAAAAGCCTATGTCAGCGGATTTTGATAAATCGGGGACAATCACTGGCATTGAAGCCATAATTCTCGGGCTTGCCCTTTCGCTGGATGCCTTTGGAGCCGGCATAGGGGCATCCATGCTGGGGTACTCCCCTGTCTATTTGGCTGTGTCAGTCGCTCTCATGAGTTCCCTGTTTGTATTTTTAGGCATGAAAATCGGCTCCATCTTCTCACACAGCAGCTGGGTGCAAAGATTCTCCTTCGTACCCGGCATCCTGCTGATCGTGATAGGGATATGGAAAATTTAATTTTTATAGGGTAAGTTTACTAAAACTAGTTGATTGGAGCGGAGGGCACGAAGACTCCTGCGGGAGAAGCGCGTCCAGGGGAGACCCCGCAGGAGCGTAGCGACGAGGAGGCTCCCGGACCGCCCGCGGAAAGCGAAGTGCCCGGAGCGGAAATCAACGTGTACGTTAAACAAAACCCATGAAAGGAATTTGTTATGTCCATTGTTGTTGGTTTAACAGGAGGGATTGCCAGCGGTAAGAGCACGGTTGCTTCCATCCTGAAAGAAAAAGGAATTACAGTCATTGATGCAGATATTGAATCCCGTTTAGCAGTCGAAAAAGGTGAAGAAGCCTATAACAAAATCGTTGAACACTTTGGAAAGCAAGTTCTTCTTGAAAACGATGCGATTGATCGAGCAAAATTAGGAGCTATCATTTTTCATGACGAACAGCAGCGCAAAGTGCTTAACAGCATTGTCCATCCTGCTGTCCGCAAAAGAATGCTGGAGAAAAAGGAAAAAGCTATAGAAAACGGGCAACACTTAATCATAATGGACATTCCTCTTTTATTTGAGAGTAAGTTGACCTATATGGTCGAAAAGGTTTTACTTGTCTATGTTGATGAAGAAACTCAAATAAAAAGGCTGATGGATAGAAATCAGCTATCGAAAGAAGAGGCTTTGGCAAGAATTCATTCGCAAATGCCATTAAAGGATAAAATTCAGCTAGCAGATGGTGTCATTAATAATAATGGAGCCGTCGAAGAAACCAAAAAACAGTTATTTGATATTCTGCAAAAGTGGAATGCGCTATAATAGGAAAGGGATTGGACTACTGTTAGTCTAATCCCTTTCTTTTTATTTAATAATATATCCTTATAGTAAAAAAATATTAATTTCCGCAAATTATGCATCACAAATCATTGTTAATATGTTATACTAATAGCAATATTACAGATTAAAGAGTATAACACTTATGCGGAAGGGGCCGTAACTTGATGAAAGCGAAAATTGCGATTAATGGATTTGGAAGAATTGGACGAATGGTGTTTAGAAAAGCCATTCTTGATGATAAACTTGATGTGGTTGCCATAAATGCAAGCTATCCTGCAGAAACATTGGCACACTTAATTAAATATGACACCAATCATGGACGTTTTGATGCAAAAGTTACTGCTGAGGAAAATGCGATTGTCGTAAACGGCAAAAAGGTTCAGCTATTAAGCAACCGCAACCCGCAGGAGCTTCCATGGAAAGAATTAAATATTGATATTGTTATTGAAGCTACTGGAAAATTCAACTCAAGAGATAAGGCTGCTCTTCATTTAGAAGCTGGCGCAAAAAAGGTTATTTTGACTGCACCTGGCAAAAATGAAGATGTAACTATTGTTATGGGTGTAAATGAAAGCGCCTTAAAAATTAATGAACACGATGTTATTTCCAATGCGTCATGTACAACAAACTGCCTTGCTCCTGTAGCTAAGGTTCTAGATGAGCAATTTGGCATTGAAAATGGACTTATGACTACCGTTCATGCTTATACAAATGACCAGAAAAATATCGATAATCCTCATAAGGATTTACGCCGTGCCCGCGCCTGCGCACAATCCATCATTCCTACTTCAACTGGAGCGGCTAAAGCTTTGTCATTGGTGCTTCCGCATTTAAAGGGCAAGCTTCATGGCATGGCTTTGCGTGTACCGACACCGAATGTTTCGCTTGTGGACTTAGTAGTGGATCTTAAATGTGATGTAACGGCAGAACAAGTCAATGAGGCTTTTGCTAAGGAAGCAAACGGGGCTTTAAATGGGATTTTAGATATTACTGATGAACCATTAGTTTCAATTGACTTTAACACAAATTCCCATTCAGCTATTGTTGACGGACTATCAACAATGGTGATTGGAACAAATAAAGTGAAAGTATTAGCGTGGTATGACAACGAGTGGGGCTACTCATGCCGTGTAGTTGATCTGACCAAATATGTGGCACAGGAGCTTTTTCAATCTTCTAAAGTAAAAGTAGCTAACTAATTTCTATTCAGCTCTAATAGGCTTGCTGTTTTTACAGCAGGCCTATTTCCTTTTTAGTGAATAGTTCATACTGATTGATTAAGAATAAGACAAGGGCAGGGCCCCCTTCCTTCCCTGGAACGAATAAACTTAATTATTTTTTTAAAGTTATTGCAAAAAGAAAATAAACAAAGTATACTAGTCCTCGTGAACTTCTTGAATTTTGGTTAAATCAGCTACTTAAAGGGTTAGGACCTCTTTGGACTAACTTTCCCCCGTGGTAGTTATTGGCCTTTAGTAAGTCTGGAATTTCATTATTAAATAAAGGGGGAAATGAATATGGAAACAATGGGTCGTCACGTGATCTCCGAGCTTTGGGGATGCGATTTCGAAAAATTAAACGATATGGATTTTATTGAAAGAACGTTTGTAGAAGCAGCATTAAAGTCTGGTGCGGAAATTCGCGAGGTTGCTTTTCACAAATTTGCACCTCAGGGTGTGAGCGGTGTTGTGATTATTTCTGAATCACATTTAACGATTCACAGCTTTCCAGAGCATGGTTATGCAAGCATTGATGTTTATACGTGCGGTGACCTTGATCCAAACATTGCTGCGAATTATATTGCAGAAGCTTTGGGTGCGGATACAAGAGAGAATATTGAAATTCCTCGTGGATTAGGTCCTATTCAAGTAAAACAGCCGCAAGCAAACATACTTTAAATAATGAATGAATTTTTCAGAGGTGTATTTTTTAATACACCTCTTTTATATTTCTTGGGATTTTTTCTAAAAGATAGTACAATAAAGATAATAAAATGAACGAATGGAATGCGGAGCTGATTGAATGAAATGTCCTTCATGCCAAAATAATAATACAAGAGTTTTGGATTCCCGTCCTGTTGATGAATATAGGTCCATCCGCCGGAGAAGAGAATGCGAAACCTGCGGATATCGTTTTACCACTTTTGAAAAGGTAGAAGAAATCCCTCTGATTGTTGTAAAAAAAGAGGGGACAAGAGAAGAATTTAGCCGCGATAAAATATTGCGCGGGCTTATTAAAGCATGCGAAAAACGTCCGGTTGCATTAAAACAGCTCGAGGATGTCACCTCTAGTGTCGAAAAGGAATTGCGCAGCAATGGTATTTCCGAAATAAAAAGCGAAGACATTGGAGAAATGGTCATGGACAGGCTTGCTGAAATAGATGAAGTGGCGTACGTAAGGTTTGCTTCCGTTTACAGGCAATTTAAGGATATTAATGTATTTATCGACGAGCTAAAGGAACTCATAAAAAAAGAAAAGTAAATTGGCAAATTTCGGGCTGAGGATAAGTTTTCTTTAGCTCTTTTTTAAGTATAAATCTTACACTTAAAGACTTGTCCAGCTCAGCGCCTGACCAAGGCGCTCCGAGCTTTTCTAACATGAAAGGTTTGATGGCAATGGTCCAGCATTGGCAGGTTTTGCTTCCTGTAGATCAATATGAAGTAGCATCAGATGGCCTATTACATGACTATGACCGGAAAGTTTTGGTGTTTTTGTATCAGCCCTTAATCGGTACTACATGTTTAAGCTTGTATATGACTTTATGGTCTGAACTGGAGGAAAATAGGCTCTGGTCGTCATCACATTCTCATCACAGCTTAATGAATTTTATGGATTTAGGATTAAATGATATTTATCAGGCGCGGATTAAACTTGAAGCAATAGGTCTTCTAAAGGTTTATGAAAAAAAAGATGAACAATCCCGTTCCTTTATTTATGAGCTTATTCCACCTTTAACCCCTGAACAATTTTTTCTCGACGGCTTATTAAATATTTATTTATACCGAAAAATTGGAAAGAGCCAGTATTCTCGGCTCAAGCGCTTTTTTTCTGAGGAAAATATTGATTCAAGAAAGGATTTCAGTGAAATTACAAAGTCCTTTCACGATGTATTTATGTCAAGTGAGTTTGATTCCCTGCCGTATGATTCAGATGCGGAAAAAATCAGCCAGCCAGATGGTGAGGGTGTCTTTATCGGCAGGCATGAACAGGACGGAATTCAAATTAGCGGCGGCCTATTTAACTTCACCTTATTGGAGGCGGGATTGAATGAATCCCTTGTCCCTAAAAAGGCCCTTAACACAAGAGTAAAACAGGCGATCAGCAATCTTGCCTTTTTATATGGCATTGATGCCATTCAGATGAAAAATATTGTTATCAGTGCAATCAACTCAGAAAACGAAATAGATGTAGAAGAACTAAGAAAGTCAGCAAGAGATTGGTATCAATTTCAAAATCACGATCGCCTTCCAGCTCTTGTAGACCGTACACAGCCGTTGCCAATGCAAACGCAAAAAAAAGAGCCCGAGTCAAAAGAAGAAGAGTTTTTACGGTATTTAGAAGTGACATCTCCCCGTCAATTTTTAAAGGATATTTCAGGAGGGGCAGAACCTTCAAGGTCCGATCTGCAGATCATTGAAGACGTTATGTTCCAGCAAAAACTTTTGCCTGGAGTTATCAATGTACTTATTCACTATTGTCTATTAAAAACGGACATGAAACTGACAAAGGCCTATGTGGAAAAAATCGCGAGCCATTGGGCGAGAAAAAAGATAAATACAGCAAAAGACGCCATGCTGCTTGCGCAAAATGAGCACAGGCAATATATGGAATGGGCGAATAACAAGAAAACATCAGGCTCTGGGAAAAAGAAGAAGCCCATCCGTACAGAAATGCTTCCTGATTGGTTTGATGAGTCTGATACACAGGATAGTCCGAAGAATAAAAAAGATAGCAGCGAAGATCTAGAGCTGAAAAAGAGGGAATTCGAAGAAACATTGAAAAAATTGCGTTCTAAGGGAGTTTCAGATTAATGGAGAATATTAATGATACATTAAAGCGCTTAGCTGGCAGGGATGATTTTAGAAAAAGATATGAACAGCAGAGGAATCAAACACTCAATCACCCGGATGTTAAAGCTTTTTTGAAAAGCCATGAAGATGAATTGACTTCGGAGATGATTGACAAAAGCATTATGAAGCTATTTGAATATGCCAATCTGAGCAAGGAATGCAATAAGTGCCCAAGCCTTGACGGCTGCATCAATTTCATGAAGGGATATCATCCAAAGCTTGTCATCCAAAGAGGCAACATTGACTTGAATTATGATAAATGCCCAAGAAAAATGATTGATGACGAAAAGAGGAAAAATGAAAAATTGATCCAAAGTCTGTATGTTCCAAAGGATATTCTTAGAGCATCCTTTGATACTTTATATCAAGATGATACAAGAATAGATGCTATGCAAAAGGCTGCAGCTTTTGTGATGAACTATACTCCAGGCTCAAGCCAAAAAGGTATTTACTTTTATGGGAAATTTGGTGTTGGAAAATCCTATTTGCTTGGTGCTGTTGCTAATGAACTGGCAGAGAAAAAGGTTCCGTCCATGATTGTTTATGTACCGGAGCTTTACCGGGAGTTAAAAAGCTCGATTGGGGATTCAACGCTGAATGAGAAGATTGAAACAATCAAAAAGGTCCCGGTATTAATGTTTGATGATATAGGTGCCGAGACGATGTCCAGCTGGACAAGGGATGAGGTTTTGGGACCGATTCTCCAGTTCAGGATGCTTGAAAGTCTTCCAACCTTTTTTAGTTCAAATTTTGATTTTCATGAGCTTGAACACCATTTGGCGCACAGCCAGCGAGGTGAGGAAGAAAAAATGAAGGCAAGACGCATTATGGAAAGAATTCGCTATTTGGCTGAACCTGTTTTGGTAGAAGGTCCGAACAGAAGAAAATAAATAATATTTAAAGGAGCTGCTTAGCTCCTTTTTTCGTATTTGGCCAAGTCTATTTTGTCCTATTCCCCCATATACATTTATAACAAAGGCCGTAAAAAGGGGGGATATGGTTGATCGAAATCACTTTCCAAAATCATGAAGATGCAAAAGGTCTTTTCCAATATTTGCAGCCCTATTTTTCATCTTCAGGAATATCTGAAAATAATATTCTTCATTTTGAAGATCAACATATAGTTAAAATTAATTCTAATCAAAAAGAGCATGTAAAGCTTGTAAAAGAAGTTTTTTGTCAGTTTATTATTAAGGGTAAACGCGATGACTGGTTCCGAAGAATTTTGCAGGAGCAGTATTATTACGAGGACCGTGAAGAACAGCAGCAAATACTCGAAATTATTCATTCTATTCTCGAAGGCCACAGGGAGGATCTAAAATCCTTTTTGAAAGATGCTGATGTTGAAAATAATGTCAAGACAGCCGTTAAGGAAATGCTTCATGGCAATATTTCTTTTTCATTTGATTCTTTTGTGAAATTCCGTATGCGCCCTTTAATGGAGCAATTGGCTAAATACGTAGAAATATCGATAGATGAATATAAAATGGAACAAGAATACCAAATGTTTGTTCAGACATTAAGAGAATTTCTGCATAATCGTCAAGCGAAATGGAATGTAATCCATTTAATCATGGATGATGGTGTCTTTTTCTTTGATGAGTTGTTTAATGAGTTCAAGCGCGCAGAGCTTACACGATTGATCGATCGCAAGCTGATTTCAAATCATCCTGTTTATGTGGATTCGGTAACAATTGCTCCGCTGCTTTCGATTGCTCCTGAGACCATCTATCTATATTCTGACGAAATCGAACAGCCATTAATAAGAACCATACAAAATATTTTCGAAGAAAGGCTCGTTCTTTGCCCAATTGATGAGTTTTACAGGGCAAAACAAGCGTATTTCTCCCTTGCCAATAAAAAAATATAAAGAACCCTTGATTTTCCTGTAACAAAAATCTATAATACCTACATACTATGGTTAAAGCTATTCATAGAAATGTTATGATAAGGACAAGGGTATTCTTTTACGGTTCAAAGAGAGGGAAGGCAAGGCTGGAACCTTCCTAACACGAATGGAATGCTTACCGCCTTTGAACATCAGCCAGGAAATGGGCTGACGGTACAAGACCGTTATCTTGCTACAAAGACATTTATCCTATTAATAGATAAGTGTGAAGTAGGGTGGAACCACGTGTTAATAACAACTCGTCCCTTTTTTAGGGACGGGTTTTTTATTTTTAAATTGATATTTAAAACTAGTTGATCTTCGCTGAAGGCACGAAGACTCCTGGGGGATCAGCGTTGAAGTGAGACCCCGCAGGAGCGGTCGCTGTGAGGAGGCTCACAAAATGCCCCTAAGGTCCGCGAAGTGCCTGGAGCGGAAATCAACGGCATATTTTTAAAGGAGGAAAAACAATGTCAGAGGTTATCAAAGTTTCGTTTCCAGATGGTGCTGTAAAGGAGTTTCCTAAGGGAACAACAACAGAAGACATCGCAGCTTCAATTAGCCCTGGATTAAAGAAAAAAGCAATCGCCGGCAAACTAAACGGCCAAATGTATGATCTGCGCCGTCCCATCGAAGAAGACGGAGCAATAGAAATCATCACACCAGATCGAAAAGAAGCGTTAGAGGTGCTGCGCCACAGCTCAGCCCACCTGATGGCTCAAGCCATCAAGCGTTTATATAAAAACGTCAAACTTGGCGTAGGTCCTGTCATTGAAGGCGGATTTTACTATGATATCGATCTTGAGGAATCATTAACACCTGAAGATCTTCCGCTTATTGAAAAAGAAATGAAAAAAATCATCAATGAAAATATAGAGATTGTCCGCAAAGAAGTAAGCCGTGACGAGGCTGTTCAATTATATAAGGAAATTGGTGACGAGTATAAGCTAGAGCTTATTGAAGCCATTCCTGCAAATGAAACAGTCACTATTTATGAGCAGGGCGATTTCTTTGATCTATGCCGCGGCGTTCACGTACCTTCAACTGGAAAGCTGAAAGAATTTAAGCTTTTAAGCATTGCGGGTGCATACTGGCGCGGAAACAGCGACAATAAAATGCTTCAGCGGATCTACGGTACAGCTTTCTTCAAGAAAGAGGATCTAGACGAGCATCTTCGTCTGCTTGAAGAGGCAAAAGAACGCGACCACCGTAAAATTGGCAAAGAGCTAAGCTTATTTACAAGCAATCAATTGGTGGGACAAGGGCTTCCGCTATGGCTGCCAAAAGGTGCAACCATCCGCCGTATTATTGAACGCTATATCGTTGATAAGGAAGAACGCTTAGGCTATAGTCACGTATACACACCAATCATGGGGAGCGTTGATCTATATAAAACTTCCGGTCACTGGGATCACTATCATGAAGACATGTTCCCTGTAATGGAAATGGAAAACGAGCAGCTTGTCCTTCGTCCGATGAACTGTCCGCATCATATGATGGTGTATAAAAATGCCATTCATAGCTACCGTGAGCTGCCAATCCGCATTGCTGAGCTTGGTACTATGCACCGCTATGAAATGTCTGGGGCACTTTCAGGACTTCAGCGTGTCCGTGGAATGACACTTAATGATGCCCATATTTTTGTCCGCCCTGACCAAATTAAGGATGAATTTAAGCGTGTGGTTAATTTAATTTTAGCGGTATATAAGGACTTTGATTTGGATGAATATTCCTTCCGTCTTTCTTATCGCGACCCTGCAGATAAGGAAAAATATTTTGATGATGATGCTATGTGGGAAAAAGCTCAATCCATGCTGAAAGAAGCGATGGATGATTTAGGGCTTGATTATTATGAGGCTGAAGGCGAAGCAGCTTTCTACGGACCAAAATTGGATGTTCAGGTTAAAACAGCTCTTGGCAAGGACGAAACACTTTCAACTGTTCAGCTTGATTTCTTGTTGCCTGAACGTTTTGATTTAACATATGTTGGCGAAGATGGTAAGCCGCACCGTCCTGTTGTTATTCACCGCGGGGTGGTGTCAACAATGGAACGCTTTGTTGCCTTCTTAATCGAAGAATACAAAGGAGCATTCCCAACGTGGCTGGCGCCAGTTCAGGTTCAAGTGATTCCAGTTTCTCCTGAAATCCATAATGAGTATGCAAAACAAGTGCAAGAAAAGCTTCAGGAAGAAGGATTCCGTGTTGAGCTTGATAGCCGCAATGAAAAAATTGGCTATAAAATCCGTGAAGCCCAAATGCAAAAAATCCCATACATGCTTGTTGTCGGTGACAAAGAAGTGGCTGAAAATGCCGTTAATGTTCGTAAATACGGCGAACAAAGCTCAGAAACAGTTGCTTTTGATCAATTCATCGCTGGATTGAATGAAGAAGTGAAACTGTAAAGCGAAGCGCCCGAGCGAAAAATCAACGGCAAAGTTTAAAAGGGTAAACTTTTAAAATAATGCTTGCATATTTTTTGGTCCGTATGTTACAATTTTCTTCGTTGTTACAAAATAGACTTGTTTGACATACTTGCTAGTTTATGTTAGACTATCTAGGGTAAATGAATACTGTTGAGGAAAAGAAGGAGCACCCGCTTCTCACCTGATTGACGCATTAGCTGTTGGCAGGTTTTACGTGAGCATTTCTTACTTATGGTACGTAAAGTGCGGGTGAATTCATCCGCACTTTTTTATATTTAAAAAATGCTCTTTACGGGTCACTCTTGATCCTAAACATTGTGTTCGATAAAACCTTGGAGGTGGCTAACTATTAGCAAAGATATGTTGTTAAACGAGGGTATTCGCGCCCGCGAAGTTCGTCTTATTGACCAAAATGGCGATCAATTAGGGATCAAATCAAAAAATGAAGCGTTAGAAATTGCAACACGCGTCAATCTTGATCTTGTTCTTGTAGCACCTAATGCGAAGCCTCCTGTTGCTCGTATCATGGACTACGGGAAGTTCAAATTTGAGCAGCAGAAGAAAGACCGTGAAGCTCGCAAAAACCAAAAGGTCATTAATATTAAAGAGGTTCGCTTGAGTCCTACAATTGAGGAACATGATTTTAATACAAAACTTCGCAATGCTGTTAAATTCCTTGAAAAAGGCGATAAAGTAAAGGCATCTATCCGTTTCAAAGGACGTGCCATTACACATAAGGAAATCGGCCAGCGTGTATTGATACGCTTTGCCCAAGCTTGTAATGAAGTAGCCATTGTGGAATCACACCCAAAAATGGACGGCCGAAGCATGTTCATGGTCTTAGCACCTAAAATTGAAAAGTAAGAGGAGGAATTCCAAATGCCAAAAATGAAAACTCACCGTGGCGCTGCTAAGCGTTTCAAAAGAACAGGTTCTGGTAAACTAAAGCGTTCACATGCTTATAGAAGCCACTTATTTGCAAATAAATCTACAAAACAGAAACGTAAACTTCGTAAGGGATCTATCGTTTCTGCAGGTGATTTCAAGCGCATCCGCAACTTACTAGTTAACATGAAGTAATATCCGAAATTTAGGAGGGAAATTAAATGCCACGTGTAAAAGGCGGTACAGTTACTCGCAGACGTCGTAAAAAAGTTTTAAAATTAGCCAAAGGTTATTTCGGTTCAAAACATACATTATACAGAACAGCTAACCAACAAGTAATGAAATCATTATTATATGCTTATCGTGATCGTCGCCAGAAGAAGCGCGACTTCCGTAAGCTATGGGTTACTCGTATTAACGCAGCAGCTCGTATGAATGGTCTTTCTTACAGCCGTTTAATGCATGGTTTAAAGCTTGCTGGTGTAGAAGTAAACCGCAAGATGCTTGCAGAGCTTGCTATTGCTGACGAAAAAGCATTCGCAGAATTAGCTGCAGTTGCCAAGCAAAACCTTGGTAAATAATAATCGATAATAAAAAGCCATTCCTGATTGATGGAATGGCTTTTTGCTGTTAAAAGGAGTTTATTATGCTAATCCTCATACTTTGCTATATATTAATGAATTTGGCTGGCTTTATATTAATGAAAATAGATAAGGAAAGAGCAAGAAACCACCACTATAGAATCAGTGAAAAAACGCTTTGGCTGACAGCTATTTTTGGCGGGGCAGCCGGGATGACATTGGGCATGAACCAATTTCGTCATAAAACAAAGCATCTCCAATTTAAGGTTGGCCTGCCTGTATTAGGTTTGGCTGAACTAGGTCTTATTCTTTATATCGTTGCGATTTTGTCATAACGGTAAAAATCCTCCATAAGCTTTTAAGAGACAGCAGGAAGCAGCTAAAGAGGTGATGAGGTTCATATGCAAGATTTGTCGTTTCTGTTGATATTGTCCGAATCTGCCGGTATTTTAGCTCCTATTGCTTTTATTCTATTTCATATTTTTAGACAGGTTTTGTTTATTCCAGTTCCAGTTGTGTGTATGGCAGGAGGTATTTTGTTTGGCAGTCTCTTCGGCAGCATATTTTCAATCATTGGGTTAATGCTTAGCAGTCTGCTATTTTACTTTTTAATCAGCAAAATGCCGAAAACCCACAGTAAGCTGTCTAAACTAAAAAAGCGCTGGTTTGGTGAATACCGCAATCTAACCGTTGGCCAGGTTGCTGTATTAAGGCTAATCCCTTTTATCCATTACTATTTATTGAGTTTTTGTCTAATGGAAAGGGATAAAAACATTCATCAATATATTAAGAGTTCTTGGCTGACGAATTTGCCATTAGCAGTTTTCTATACCGTATTTGGTGAATACATCAGCAGATTTACCCCAGCAATGATACTATTAATCTTAGTTTCCTTAACCATTTTAGTTTTTATTCTGAGGGAAAAAGTGACGGTTATTAAATGGAGAGAGTTTTTTAGGGCATACAATAATTAAAGGGTCAGTCTCCCGGCAGAGGATTTACATGCCTGGGGACTGACCCTTTTAACTTTATTCAGCTAAATGGTGTTTCAGGTGATTTGCTTTTCTCCATGAATTCCTTTATTGGACTTTTCCAATCAATTTTTGCATTGGGATAATTCTCAAATATTTTTCTTTCAATAAACTGAAAATCCTCGCGAACCATGCCTTTTAAGGAAGCGACGTTTTTTGGCCAGATAAATATAGAGATGATCTCAAAGGCATTGTCAGTGGTGCCTAAATATTTTTCCCCTTCGAATAATGCCCCTTTATACGTAATTAGGAAGTTTTTCCTTACATTATTTGGGTCATCTAAATAATAATAGCGTTTTTGTTCATGGGCAAGTTCGAGTTTGCGCTTTGGGTTCAGCAAATATTTGATAACTGAGTAGATGAGAAATATGATGATTGCAAAAAGCACCAAGCGTATTAGCCACATCATTAGCAAGCCCCTCCAAGATTGATTTATCTTTCACTACGAATAACACTAGAAAAAGTTTCATCTTTTTTTCATTTTGTTATAATTTTTTTAGAAGAATTTTTTTAAAAAAAGACAGGATGGTGCCCAATGAATTTCCAAAAGCTATTTGCCATGCAAAAAGGGTTGGACGAGCATATTCAATCCAATCATCAATTGCAAAACGAGGATTTATTTGACCGAAAGGTGCTGGCGCTTCTTGTTGAGTTAGGTGAATTGGCTAATGAAACAAGATGCTTTAAGTTTTGGAGCTTAAAATCCCCATCACCGAGAAACGTAATTTTAGAAGAATTTGTTGATGGAATCCATTTTATTTTATCTCTTGGCCTGGAGCTTGGTTTCGATCAGGAGGCGGATTTTTCGGCAGATGTGCCTGTTCAAGAATCAATCAGCGGGCAGTTTTTAGCAGTGTTTGAACAAATTAGCAGGTTTAGAGCCAGCAGAGCACAAAAAGACTATCAGCTATTGTTTCAGACCTATTTAGACTTGGGGCAGCAATTAGGGTTTAGTGCTGAAGATATTGAAAAGGCGTATATGGAAAAAAACGATGTGAACTATAAACGCCAAGAACAAGGCTATTGAAACACCAGGGACGGTTCTAATGTTTTCTTTTAAGGAAACGCAAAGAACCGTCCCTTGTTTTCATCAAATGCAAAGCCCCGTCATAGTTATAGATAGTGATCAGGTAACTTTGAGGGGGCGGGGAAATGAACTGGACAGAAATATTGGCAGTAGGAACGTTTGCTTTAATCAGCGCTGTCTTTCTTGTGCCGCTGGGGCTGTTTTTTTGGATTAAGCATCGGGATGCACGGCAAAAGAAGCATGCTGTATTAA
Organism: Cytobacillus sp. MT66; assembly: GCF_058792595.1. Lineage (NCBI taxonomy): Bacteria > Bacillati > Bacillota > Bacilli > Caryophanales > Bacillaceae > Cytobacillus > Cytobacillus sp. MT66. Next base: position 34,866 of record NZ_JBXAFB010000009.1, on the reverse strand, counting down.
GAAATTATCCTGTCCTTGGAAGAATCCGCTACATTACGGAGAAAATTGGCCCTGAACTGAGGCAATATTTATTTTTAAGTAATAATGAAGGAAAACCATTTTCACGAAACCAATATGAGAGTGTTGTCATATCGGCGAAGTATAAACAAAGAATTATTTCTTTCGGCTCAGAAAGGGATTTTGCCGAGCCAGGCTTCTACATTAGAAATACCTTGTTTCCCAAACAGGCTGATGAGCTGAGGGTTGACCAGCTGCCAAAGATTCGTACGAGGCTTTATAAAATTGATGAAGAAGGGCTAATGAGCAGAAAGGAGCACTCCGTTGCCAGAGAAGTGGATCCTTTTTATCTGTCCAGGGCGGATCATGTGGTTATTGGAGCAGACACCTGTGCCAAGCCTTTCTTTGTTAAAGGGCTACTTGGACAGTCAGCGATGAGCTATGGCTCGCTTGGCAAAAATGCCATTACAGCTCTTGCCAAAGGCCTGTCATTAGCTGGCGGTACATGGATGAATACTGGGGAAGGCGGGCTCTCCTCTTACCATCAGCAGGGAGATGCAGATTTAATCGCACAAATCGGTCCAGGTCTTTTTGGGTTTCGGACACCAGAAGGAGAATTTTCTTGGGAGCAATTTAAGGCCAAAGCAGATCTTGAACAGGTGAAAGCCTTTGAGATAAAGCTTGGCCAGGGAGCGAAAATCCGCGGCGGACATGTGGAGGCAGAAAAGGTTACTCCAGAGATTGCAGAAATCAGAAACGTCAAACCGTGGACGACGATTGACAGCCCCAATCGATTCAGGCAATTTGATGATATACACGGTTTGCTTCAATTTATAAAGAAATTGCGGAAAATTGGCGGAAAACCTGTAGGAATAAAGATGGTTGTTGGAAGCAAAGCTGAAGTGGAGCAATTTATTCAAGTTATGTCAGAAGAAAATATTTTCCCTGATTTTATTACCGTTGACGGCGGAGAAGGCGGAACGGGAGCAACCTATCAGGAGCTTGCCGATGGGCCTGGATTGCCGCTTTATACAGCGCTCCCTATCGTGAATGAGACATTAAAGAACTATCAGGCGAGGGAACGGGTAAAGATTATCGCATCCGGAAAATTAATTACTCCGGATAAAATGGCTTATGCATTATGTCTCGGAGCTGATCTTATTAATACAGCCCGTGCATTTATGATTTCCGTAGGATGCATCATGGCCCAAACCTGTCATACAAATACTTGTCCAGTTGGAGTGGCAACGACAGACCCAAATCGGGAAAAAGCTTTAGTGGTAGAGGAGAAAATGTATCGTGTCTGCAACTATGTTATTTCATCAAGAGAGGGGCTGTTTAATCTTGCCGCAGCAGCAGGATTATCATCTCCAGCGGAATTTAGCGAGGAGCATCTAATGTATAAAGACGGTGATGGCAAGCTTTATACCGGAAAGGAATATATTTTGGGCGTTATGAGGCCATCAATTGATAGAATGTCAATGTAAAATTAGATAAAACAATCCTAATTTCATATAATAAAGTAGAATACATACTAAGGGAGCTAGTCATATGAAAAAATTAGATGAAACCTTAACCATGCTTAAAGAGTTAACAGATGCTAAAGGGATTCCAGGCAATGAACGGCAAGTGCGCGAGGTTATGACCAAATATATTGCCCCCTACGCTGATGAAGTGACAACTGATGGACTTGGCAGTTTAATTGCCAAAAAAACTGGTCTAGAAGGCGGTCCAAAAATTATGGTTGCCGGCCATCTTGATGAAGTTGGATTTATGATAACAAAAATTGATGACAAAGGATTCCTGCGTTTTCAAACAGTCGGCGGCTGGTGGTCGCAGGTGATGCTTGCCCAGCGTGTAACCATTGTAACAAGCAAAGGAGAAATCACTGGTGTTATTGGTTCTAAACCGCCGCATATTCTTTCTCCAGAGGCAAGAAAAAAACCGGTAGAAATTACTGATATGTTTATTGATATTGGTGCCACAAGCCGCGAGGAGGCACTTGAATGGGGAGTAAATCCTGGGGATATGGTTGTTCCCCATTTCGAGTTCACGGTGATGAATAATGAAAAGATGCTTCTGGCCAAAGCTTGGGATAACCGAATTGGCTGTGCCATTGCTATTGATGTGCTAAGGAATCTTAAAGAATCAGAACATCCGAATATCGTTTATGGTGTGGGAACCGTTCAGGAAGAAGTCGGACTTCGCGGTGCCCGTACGTCTGCGCAAAAAATAGAGCCGGATATCGCTTTTGGTGTTGACGTTGGCATTGCAGGAGATACTCCTGGAATCAGCGAAAAAGAGTCAATGAGCAAAATGGGTAAAGGTCCGCAAATTATTCTCTACGATGCCACAATGGTTTCCCACAAGGGATTGCGTGATCTTGTGACAAATACGGCCGATGAATTGAATATTCCTTATCAATTCGATGCCATCCCGCGCGGAGGTACAGATTCTGGTTCCATTCACCTGACTCATCAGGGAGTTCCTGCGCTTTCAATTACAATCGCTACCCGCTACATTCACTCACATGCAGCCATGCTGCACAGGGACGATTATGAAAATGCAGTTAAATTAATTACCGAAGTTATCAAACGCCTTGATAAAGAAACAGTTGATAAAATCACATACAATTAAAAAAGCGGCCTCGGCCGCTTTTTTGCTGTCTATCTATAGGGATTTTTTAAATTTGAAAGAAAGGTGCGGAAATTAATTGGGAGGAATAAGGGATATAGAGTTTCTCGCATGAACATAGCCAGCCCCATAGATATATGGACTGTATTTTGCGGGATCATTCCATAATACTGTACCAGATTTTAACCATTTTTTTATGTCATTCGGATTGACTTCTCGGCTTTGCGCTTTTACCTGTTCAACCAGTAAGGCACAAATGCCTGCACAAATTGGTGTAGCCATTGAAGTGCCTGAAAGGACAAAGTAATCATTATCTACCCTGCTGGCCTTCTGGAGCTTGTCCAAGTATGAATTTGGTGCTCTTAGAGAAACAATATTGACTCCCGGTGCTAATATATCAGGCTTTGAAAGGCCGTAAATTGTTGGTCCCCGGCTTGAGAAGCTGGCAACAACATCATCATTTGTTTCAACGCTATCCTTATCATCTAAGGCCCCTACGGTAATTACTTGATCACTGATTCCCGGGCTGGCAATTGTTCTGCCTTCTGGTCATTCATTGCCGGCAGCAACACAAACAACAATTCCTGCATTCCACGCAGCTTCGACAATTTCCACCATCGGATCTTTGTCTTCTTCGCCAAAGTCCTGAGCGGTACTGCCAAGAGACATGCTAATAATATCTATTTTATTGGCAGAGCTGTTTTCATTGTATTGGATACACCATTCGACTCCTTGCATAACGGTTTGCAGTGAACCTGATCCAAGCTTGTCTAAAACCTTTACGCCTGCAATTACAGCGTTTGGAGCAGGTCCTGCATATACCGTGGATCTTGAAGCGGCATCCCCTGCACAATGGGTTCCATGGCCGTTATCATCATATGGATCCGTTCTATTATTAACTAAATCAACAAAATCAGAGATAGCTAGATCTTTATGGGGATGCACCCCTGTATCAATAATGGCAATTTTGACTCCTTTACCTGTGAGCATTGCATTTTCCCTGCCAGCGCCTTTCATTTGAATATTATCTGCATTTGCTGAGGGAACAGCTACATCCAATAATGCCTTGATCTCTCTATTTAAATATACTTTTTTTACATGGCTGCAGCTGGACAGCATATCCTCTAAACCTCTTGGGGTAATGTTGGCGCTGCAGCAGGAAACTCTGTCAAAATAATGAACAACCTTATTTCCCAAATGGCGATCCATCACATTGTTAACTTCCTGACAGCCCGTATCGTAGCAGCCTTCTTCGAATTTAATAATAACGGATAACTTTTTCCTGAACTTTATTGATTCTTCAAGTGCCTTATGCAAAAAGCACGGGGTCCATTTAAATGGTCTATAAAGGTTTAAAATTTGCTCGCGAAGCGGACGCTCGAGTTTATCGGCATGGGCTCGTACCATTTGAACCATAGAAAAACCAAACAATAGAATCCCTTCCTTCATTTTATTTTTCTTGATATCTTTATGAAGGAAAAGGATTCTTGACACGGTGCTTGTCCTAATTAGGAAATAAAAAAAGGAAAAACCGCATGGTTAGCGATTTCTCCTGCAAAGTTTCAATTATTTTAATCCGCTTTCTAATGTCTGCAGCATTTCCTGTTTGTCCTGGTCATTGGAATTTTTCCAAATAACTTCGAATAATACGCCTAATCCAGGAAGCATTTTTTCTTCTCCGCTTTGTATGGCATCAACAATCGTTTCCTGAAGCTCATCCTGGGAATTGCCGGTAACATTGTGGATAATTGCATTTCGCAGATTTAAGTCCATTTTAGGCCCTCCTTAAAAAAGAATACATTCACTATTATGTTTTCTTCTTTTGGATTTATTATGTATTCATAATGGGCTATAATAAGAAAATTGATCATAATGAAAAAGGAGTGAGAGTGTGAAATATATTCACTCTGCCAGTAATCCAAAAGTAAAACAATGGAAAAAACTGCAAACGAAAAAGGAACGGGATAAAACAGGAAGGTATTTAGTCGAAGGTTTTCATTTAGTTCAAGAAGCAATCGCAGAAGGACATATATTGGAAATCATTGTGGATGAAACCATTGATCTGCCTGCTGTTTTTGACTATAAGGACACTCCTGTCACAGAAGTGACAAATGAGATTTTCACCAGTTTATCGGATACTGAAACACCTCAGGGAGTATTAGCCGTTTGCCAGAAATACACTCCACCTATTGAGAAAGTTGAAGGAACTAAATTTCTGTTCATTGATGCGGTTCAGGACCCAGGCAATTTAGGAACAATGATTAGAACCGCGGATTCTGCTGGGGTTGATGCTGTAGTAGTTGGAGAAGGAAGCGTTGATATTTATAACCAAAAGGTTCTTCGCTCAGCCCAAGGCAGCCATTTTCATCTGCCAATTCTTAAAGGCGAACTAACTCAATGGATTGAAAAAGTGCAGGGTGAAAACATCCCCGTTTACGGGACTGCTTTAGAAAATGCCAAGGTGTACACAGAAATACAGCCTTCCGGGAAATTTGCTCTTATTGTAGGAAATGAAGGCAGCGGAGTCAATAAAGCCCTCCTTGAAAAAACTACCGCTAATTTGTATATTCCAATCTATGGAAAAAGTGAATCGTTAAATGTAGCAGTGGCAACTGGGATTTTGCTCTATGCTCTTAGATAAAAATGGGCATTGACTTTCTAAAAAGAGTTTGAAACAATACAAATGATGTACTATAATAAAGCAAAAATTATATGCAAAAAACAATGATGGAGAAAAGTAGCTTGCAAAGAACTTATCAGGGAGAAAATGCCTTAGACTGAGAGCATTTTCAAGGGATTGCAAACGAAAATTCACCTCCAGAGTTGGCATCGGGACCATTTAAAAGCTAAAGGGTTAACATCCAGCTCCAACGGCTAGCCCCTCGAGTCACAAGCCAATCCTCACTGAAAGGTAAAGAACACCTTTCTGTGAGGCTTGTCTTGTGCTTGTCGGGTCTGAACGAGCCGTTTCCGCTTTTGAGTGTAAAGATGTACCGGCAGTGCCGTTATCCAATCAAGCGAATACATAAGCTATTTTATGCTTTTTTGTATTAATAAGGGTGGTACCGCGAATGTAAACCTCGTCCCTTTTTCGGGATAGAGGTTTTTTATTTTGTCTAAAACAATTTTTAAAAGGAGGATTTTATCATGGAACAACGTTTAAGAGAATTGCAAGCTGAAGCGCTGGAAAAAGTCAGCCATGCGTCTGACTTAAAAGAACTGAATGATATTCGTGTTTCATACTTAGGCAAAAAAGGACCTATCACAGAAGTTTTAAAAGGAATGGGCAAGTTATCAGCCGAAGAGAGGCCAAAAATGGGGGCTCTTGCCAATGAAGTAAGAGACGCTATATCAGCCCAAATTGAAGAAAAGCACCAGGAGCTTGAAAACGCAGCTGTTCAGGCAAAGCTTGCTTCTGAGAAGATTGATGTTACACTGCCAGGCCGTCCAGTAAGATCAGGCAGTCATCATCCGCTTACACGTGTCATCGAAGAAATTGAAGATTTATTTATCGGCATGGGCTATACAGTTGCTGAAGGTCCTGAGGTCGAACAGGATTATTATAATTTTGAGGCATTAAATTTGCCCAAAGGCCATCCAGCCCGAGATATGCAGGATTCATTCTATATTACTGAAGAAATTCTCCTTCGTACTCATACTTCTCCTGTTCAGGCTAGAACAATGGAAAAGCATGAAGGAAAAGGACCTGTTAAAATTATTTGCCCTGGTAAAGTATACCGCCGGGATAATGATGATGCGACACATTCACATCAATTCATGCAAATTGAAGGTTTAGTGGTCGATGAAAATATCCGCCTGACAGATCTAAAAGGAACACTTCAGGTATTTGCGAAGAAGATGTTTGGTGAAGACAGAGAAATCCGTCTGCGTCCTAGCTTCTTCCCATTCACTGAACCGTCTGTTGAGATGGACATTTCCTGTAAGATCTGTTCCGGCAAAGGCTGCAGCGTTTGCAAAGGCACTGGCTGGATAGAAATCCTTGGTGCAGGCATGGTCCATCCAAATGTCCTTGAAATGGCTGGATTTGATTCTAAGAAATATACTGGATTTGCCTTTGGAATGGGACCTGAACGGATCGCGATGCTAAAGTATGGAATTGATGATATCCGTCATTTTTACACAAATGATGTTCGTTTCTTAAAGCAATTTTCGGTTCATGAATAAACAAAGCAAAGGGAGGCTTAACTATGTTTGTTTCATATAAATGGCTTCAGGATTATGTTGATCTTTCTGGCATTACTCCTGAAGAACTGGCAGAAAAAATCACAAAAAGCGGTATTGAAGTTGAAGGTGTTGAGGTATTAAACGAAGGAATCCGCAATGTTGTCATTGGTCATGTGCTTGAAAAAGAAAAGCACCCAAATGCAGATAAATTGAATAAATGCCTTGTTGACATCGGAGAGGGCGATCCTGTGCAAATCATTTGCGGCGCCCCAAATGTCGATAAAGGACAGAAGGTTGCCGTAGCAAAAGCAGGAGCGGTTCTTCCTGGCAACTTCAAAATTAAACGTTCGAAGCTTCGTGGAGAAGAATCAAATGGAATGATCTGCTCCCTGCAGGAATTAGGCTATGAAGGCAAGCTTGTTCCTAAAGAATATTCTGAAGGCATCTATGTCTTCCCGAATGAAACGCAAGTGGGCCTTGACGCGCTGGAACAATTAAACCGCGATGATCAGGTACTGGAACTAGGTTTGACCCCAAATCGCGCCGATTGCTTAAGCATGCTTGGTGTTGCCTATGAAGTGGCAGCTATATTAGGAAGGGAAGTAAAGCTTCCACAGCCTAAAACAGATACCTCTTCAGAAAAGGCATCTGACTACATTCAAGTAAAGGTAGAAGCAAAGGAAGACAATCCATTATATGTGGCAAAAGTGATTAAAAATGTAAAAATTGGTCCTTCTCCGCTTTGGATGCAGGCAAGATTAATGGCTGCCGGAATTCGCCCGCACAATAATGTTGTTGATATTACTAACTATATTCTTCTTGAATATGGCCAGCCATTACATGCTTTTGACTATGATCGCTTAGGATCAAAAGAAATCCTTGTACGCAGAGCAAAGGACGGAGAAGTTATTGTTACTCTTGATGATGCGAAAAGAGAGCTAACGCAAGACCATCTCGTTATTACGAATGGCACAACCCCTGTTGCGCTTGCTGGGGTTATGGGCGGAGCAAATTCAGAGGTGCAAAACGATACAACAAACGTTCTGCTGGAATCAGCCTATTTTACAGGACCTGTCATCAGAAAGGCATCTAAGGATCATGGCTTACGAAGCGAAGCAAGCTCACGCTATGAAAAAGGCGTCGATCCAAACCGTGTAAGAGCAGCAGCCGAAAGAGCGGTGCAATTGCTTGCGGAACTTGCTGGAGGAGAAGTTTTAGAAGGCTCTGTTGAGGCAGATGCTTTAACAGTCGAACCTGCTGTTGTAACTGTTACTTTAGAAAAAATCAACCGTGTGCTTGGCACGGATTTAGATATGAAACAGGTCGAAGACATTTTTGCCCGCCTGCAATTTGAAACAAATGTTGATAATGGCACGATTATTGTCACCGTACCAACCCGTCGCGGAGATATTACAATCGAAGAGGATTTAATTGAAGAAGTCGGAAGATTATATGGATATGATCATCTTGACTCTACCCTTCCGATTGGATCTTCCACACCTGGCCGTCTGACAGCCTATCAAAGTAAGCGCAGAATGGTTAGAAGATTTTTAGAAGGTGCGGGACTGTACCAGGCTGTTACTTATTCTTTAACAAATGAAGAAAGGGCCCAACAATTTGCTCTTGAAAAGCGCGAGCCGGTCCAATTGGCTATGCCTATGAGTGAAGACCGCAGTATCCTGCGCTTAAGCATTGTTCCGCAGCTTTTAGAAGTACTAAAATACAATGCGGCACGTAAAAATGACAGCCTTGCTGTATATGAGACAGGTGCTGTTTTCTTAGCAAATGGAAAAGATGAGCTGCCTGAGGAAAAGGAGCATCTTGCTGGTGCTTTGACTGGCCTATGGGAAAGCCATCCATGGCAGGGCGAGAAAAAGCCGGTTGATTTCTTCGTAGCTAAGGGCATTCTTGAAGGTTTGTTTGCAAAGCTTGGTCTAGAGGAAAAAATCGAGTACCGTCAGGCCAAGAGAGAAGGATTGCATCCTGGAAGAACCGCAGATGCCTATTTGAACGGCGAATTTATCGGATTTATTGGCCAGACACATCCAAATGTTGAAAAAGAATACGATTTAAAAGAAACCTATGTTTTCGAACTATCCATGAAAGCCTTATTTGCGGCAGAGATTACACCGGTACATTATGAAGCCATTCCACGCTTCCCATCGATCACTCGTGATATTGCCCTTGTGGTGGACAAAAACACAGCTGCTGGCGAGCTTGAACAAATCATTAAATGTGCTGGCGGGGCATTACTGAAAGAAGTGCACGTATTCGACTTATACGAAGGAGAAAGAATGGAACAAGGCAAGAAATCCATCGCCTTCTCTTTAAAATACTTTGATCCGGAACGCACGCTAACTGATGAAGAAGTTGTAAAGGCCCATGATAAAGTACTATCAGCTGTAAAAGAACAAGCTGGTGCGGTATTAAGGGGATAAAAAATAACAGCGCCTCAAGGGGATATCTTGAGGCGCTGTCTTTTTATTTGTACTTTTTTTCAAAAAGCTTGATGGCCTTTTGAGTGTTGGCGAAGTGCAGTTTGACGAAAGCTGGCAGGGCTTCTTTTCCTTTTTCAGAAATCAGTCTAGCCGCTGCTTCATCCACTTTGGCTCCTGCCCCTTTTGTTAAGTGAAATCCTGCTGCTTTGCTTAATTTTTCAAAATGCTGGACAAACGCATATCTTGCCAGAATCGAGGCAGCAGCGACGGCCAAATGAATTCCTTCAGCCTTTGTGCTGAAATAAACATTTTTTCGATGAATCACTGGTTCTTTACTTAAATGCCTGAAGTAGATGTCTTCTTTTGCAAATTCATCAATTAAAATGGCTTCTGGCTGATCAGGAGAGATTTTCTTAAGCAGATGGCCAATGGCTTTATTGTGCAATAGGGCTTTCATTTTTCCCTGTGACATACCTGATTGCTGCAGGGTATTGTACTTTTCATTATGTAATGTTAATAGACTATAAGGAACAATATCTTTAATTTGTTTAGCAATCTGAATAATTTTTTCATCATTTAGATCCTTGGAGTCCCTGACACCTAATTCCTTTAATAAGGGGATTTGCTCTTTCTTGACATAGGCCGCGACAACCGTAATCGGACCAAAATAATCTCCTGTGCCTACCTCGTCAGACCCAATGACGGAGAGGGAACCAATGTTTTCGGGTAAGTGCGAAGCTCCAGTGTTTTTTTGTGTCTTGCTGGTGCTAGTGGGCTCGCTGCTTCCCCATTTTCCTGCCTCTGTTTGGCAGCCGCCGCCCTGAAATAATACTTTTCCAGATTGATAAGCGGTGATGGAGCAATTTGGTGTTTTTGCAGCAAAAATGCTTCCGGGCGGATTTTTTTCCAGCAGATATGCATTATAATACACTTTCATTTGATTGATTTCATCAAGTTTCTTTTTTAGAACCACATTGCTCATTTTGCACTCTCCTAAAAGATAATTTGGCGATTGGCGCTGGCCAAGGCGCGCCCTAAAGCTTTTCTAACTAGCCACACTTTTATGTTCATGTTATGATATTGATTAGGATTCTGTAAGAATGGAGGCTTAAAAGGTGTCCGAGTCTAAGAAAAACCGCATAAATGTTGATATTTATGGACAGCAGTATGTTATCATTGGCACTGAAAGCCAAAGCCATATCCGGCTTGTTGCCTCAATGGTTGATGAGAAAATGCGTGAGATCAGCTCGAAGAATCCCTATCTTGACAGCAGCAAGCTGGCTGTTCTGACAGCAGTTAACGCGATTAATGATTATATTAAAATGAAAGATCAATTGGAACTGCTTGAAAATGAATTAAAAAGAGTAAAGGACTGAATAAGTCATGCTTGACCTAGTCATTTTATTAATATTGGTGTTTGGTTTTTTTATTGGTTTAAAAAGAGGTTTTATTCTGCAAGTTATCCACTTAGTCGGCTTCATTATTGCCTTTATTGTTGCTAATATGTATTATCGTGAACTTGCCCCGAAACTAACCTTATGGGTTCCTTACCCAAGCTTTGGCTCTGATGCGTCTATGAAAATGCTATTTGATCAGCCAGATCTTGAAAATGCCTACTATCGCGCCATAGCCTTTGTCGTGATTTTTTTTGCTGTCAAAATCGTTCTGCAAATAATCGGCAGCATGCTTGATTTTGTAGCTAACCTTCCGATTATCAAACAGCTTAATGTTTGGGCTGGCGGAATTTTAGGATTGGTTGAAGTCTATCTTATCATTTTTATTCTATTATACATAGCTGCATTAGTACCAATAGATTTTATCCAGTCAGCTGTGAATGATTCGTTTTTGGCAAAAGGCATTATTAAAAACACGCCAATTTTCTCGCAGCAAATTAAAGAGATGTGGATTGAATATACCGCTTCCTAACTTCTCTAATAGCAGAGAAGTTTTCTTTTTAACTTTATTCAACAGAATTTGATAAAGGAATTAAAGGAAACAATACATATATGACAAGTTTTTTTCAAAAAAGAAGGTGCAAAGATGACTGTGCGTAAAAAAGATGTTGTGCGGATATTGGAAACGATTGCAATTTATATGGAGCTAAAGGGTGAAAATACATTTAAGGTTGCGGCATTTAAAAAGGCAGCAGCAGCGCTTGAAATGGCAGAACAGAGCCTTGAGGAGATATCAGATTTTACGGCAATCCCTGGTATTGGGAAAGGTACATCATCTGTAATTGAAGAGTACATCAAAGAAGGCAGCTCGACGGTCTTGCATGATTTAAAAGAAGAGGTGCCTAAAGGACTAATCCCGCTCTTGCAGATTTCTGGCCTTGGAGGCAAAAAAATTGCTAAGCTATACAAGGAACTGAAAATCGAAAATGCAGCAGACCTTGAAAAAGCCTGCCGGAATCATCAGGTCCAGGGCCTTGCTGGCTTTGGAAAAAAGTCGGAGGAAAAAATCCTTGCTGCACTCGAAGGAGCTGGCGGAAGGCCGGAACGTCTGCCAATCGCCTATATGCTTCCAATTGCGAATGAGATAGAATCTGCTTTAGAGCAAATGGAAGGCATTGTACGATTTTCCCGTGCAGGAAGCCTAAGAAGGGTAAGGGAGACAATCAAAGATTTAGACTTTATTATATCTGCTGAAAATCCTTCAGTGGTAAAGGAAAGTCTGCTAAAGCTGCCGAAAATCAAAGAAGTTATTGCAGCTGGAGACACAAAGGTATCTGTAACACTCGAATACAGCTATGATGTATCGGTTGATTTTCGCCTTGTAAAACCGCATGAATTTACAACAACTTTGCACCATTTCACGGGTTCGAAGGAACATAATGTAAGAATGAGACAGCTGGCCAAGGAACGCGGCGAAAAGATTAGCGAATATGGGGTCGAAAATACAGAAACCGGAGATATTAAGACGTTTACCTCTGAAGGGGAATTTTATTCTTATTTCGGATTGCCGCTCATTCCTCCCGAAATACGCGAAGATGGCAAAGAAGTGGAGGAATACTCCGCTGATTTAGGGCTGATTGAGCTTGCGGATATTAAAGGCGATCTCCATATGCATACAACATGGAGTGATGGAAGTTTTTCCATTGAGGAAATGGCCGAAGCCTGCAGACAGCGCGGATATAAATATATCGTGATTACAGATCACTCACAATATTTGAAGGTAGCCAATGGGTTAACACCTGAACGCCTTCTTCAGCAAAAAGAAGAAATAGCCCGCGTGAATGAGCTCTTTGATGATTTCACCATCTTCTCCGGCGTTGAGATGGATATTCTGCCTGATGGAACATTGGATTATGATGATGAATTGTTGGCAGAAATGGATTTTGTCATCGCGTCTATCCATTCCGCATTTTCGCAGCCAAAGAAAAAAATCATGGAGCGTCTTATAACCGCTTTAAAAAACCCTCATGTCGATATGATCGCCCACCCGACAGGAAGAAAGATTGGGATTAGGGACGGTTATGAGGTAGATATGGACATGTTAATTGAAATAGCAAAAGAAACAAATACCTGTTTAGAGCTGAATGCTAATCCAAACCGTCTTGACCTTCATTCACAAAACATCCGTAAGGCACAAGAGGCTGGAGTCACCATTGCAATAAATACCGATGCGCATCATATAGCTGAGCTGCAAAACATGGAAATCGGAGTTTCCACAGCCAAAAAAGGCTGGATCAAAAGAAGCTCGGTACTCAATGCCATGGGCCTGGAAGAATTCAAGGTATTTTTGCGCCGTTAACGCTTTAAAGCACCGGGGGCCTGACCCCCAACAAGATAACGCGTTAAAGTGTCGGGGGTCTGACCCCCGGTGCGTTAAATGGATAAAGTAAAACCCAGTGACAGCAGGTTATGAAACGTGAATAGATTTGGAGGGATTGTCCTCATGCAGGAACGTATACTGAAGGTGCTTGAGTTTCATAAGGTCAGGGAACAGCTTCTTGAGCATGTTTCCTCTTCTTTAGGAAAAAGAAAAGCAGAAGAACTGGTTCCATCTACAGACTTTGATGAGGTTGTGAGGTGGCAGGAAGAAACAGACGAAGCGGCAAAGGTTCTGCGCATAAAGGGGAATGTGCCCCTTGGCGGCATATTTGATATCCGTCCGCATGTGAAGCGTTCAGTTATCGGGGGAATGCTGAGCCCCCATGAATTGATCCAGACAGCAAGCACCATCCATGCCAGCAGACAAATAAAAAGATTTCTTGAGGATTTTGCTAATGATCATGATGAAATCCCCATTTTAATAAGCTATGCAGATCAGATGGCCGTTTTAGCAGATCTGGAAATGATGATTAAAAATGCTATCGATGATAATGGTGAAGTGCTCGACAGTGCAAGTGTGGCTCTTAGAGGGATCAGAAGCGGCCTGAGGACAAAGGAAGCACGTGTCAGAGAAAGACTAGAAAGCATGATCCGTTCATCGAATGCTCAAAAAATGCTCTCCGATGCGATTATAACTATCCGTAATGACCGTTTTGTTATCCCGGTTAAACAGGAGTATAAAGGACATTACGGGGGAATTATTCACGATCAGAGTGCCTCTGGCCAAACGTTATTTATTGAACCGCAGTCCATTGTTCTTCTGAATAATGAGCTCCAGGAGCTGCGGGTAAAAGAAAAGCAGGAAATCGAAAAGATTCTTATCGAGCTTTCTGCAAGAGTAGCAGAGAATGCAGAAGAATTATCAATTATAGTGGATAGCTTAGCCCAAATAGATTTCATGTTTGCCAAAGCGCGCTATAGCAAGCAGATCAAAGGATCAAAGCCTGAAGTAAATAATGAAGGCAGAATTGCTTTATTCAAAGCGCGGCACCCGCTTATTCCTATGGATGCAGTTGTTGCCAATGACATTGCCCTTGGCAAAGACTATACAACCATTGTCATAACTGGGCCAAACACAGGCGGAAAAACCGTTACACTAAAAACGGTTGGTTTAAGTGTTTTAATGGCCCAGGCCGGGATGCAGATCCCAGCTCTCGATGGATCGCAGACAGCCGTTTTCGATGCAGTCTATGCGGATATTGGCGACGAACAATCGATTGAGCAAAGCTTAAGTACTTTCTCTTCCCATATGGTCAATATTGTTGATATTCTTAAAAACCTGCAATACAACAGCCTGGTCCTGTTTGATGAGCTCGGTGCTGGAACGGATCCGCAGGAAGGTGCAGCGCTGGCCATATCCATTTTGGATGAAGTATATAAGCGTGGAGCAAGGGCAATTGCAACGACTCACTATCCAGAATTAAAAGCTTATGGCTATAATAGGGATGGAGTCATAAATGCCAGTGTAGAATTTGATGTCGACACACTTAGCCCGACCTACAAGCTCCTGATTGGCGTCCCAGGCCGAAGCAATGCATTTGAAATCTCCAGGAGATTGGGCTTAAATGAAGACGTGATCAATACAGCTAAATCCTACATTAGTGCAGACAGTAATCAAGTAGAGAATATGATTGCCTCTTTAGAAGAAAGCAAAAAACAGGCTGAAGCTGAGCATGAGGAAGCTAAAGACTTCTTAAAGAGTGCAGAAATGCTTCATAAGGATATGCAAAAGCAAATGATGGAGTTTTATGAATACAAAGATGAGCTCCAGCAAAAAGCGGCAGACCAAGCATCCGATATTATCGAGAGGGCAAAGGCAGAAGCAGAAAAAATTATTCGTGACCTTCGCAATATGCGGATTAAAAAAGCCGCTGAAGTCAAAGAACATGAACTCATCGAGGCTCGAAAGCGATTAGAAGAAGCTGCGCCGAAATTTAAAAAGCCGAAAAGCTCAAGCGTTAAAAAAGAAAAACGAACATTCCAGCCTGGTGATGAGGTTAAGGTGCTTAGCTTTGACCAAAAAGGCCATCTGATTGAAAAGACATCGAATAATGAGTGGCTTGTGCAAATCGGCATATTAAAAATGAAAGCAGCAGAAAAAGATCTTGAATTTATTAAGAGTCCAAAGCCTGTAGAAACAAAACCAATTGCTACGGTAAAAGGCAAGGACTTTCATGTCAGCCTTGAGCTTGATCTTCGCGGCGAAAGGTATGAGGATGCTTTGCTTCGCGTGGAAAAATATTTAGATGATGCCTTGCTCGCAGGCTACCCCCGTGTTTCAATTATTCATGGAAAGGGTACAGGAGCATTAAGACAGGGCGTTCAGGAATTTTTAAAGAATCATCGAAGGGTAAAAAAATACCGATTTGGCGAAGCGGGTGAAGGCGGATTAGGCGTGACTGTCGTTGAGTTCAAATAATGGGCGGGGAGAAACAAGATGAACAATTTTTGGGAAAATGAATTCGTTCAGACTGCGGGTTATTATAGTGTTGTCATCCTATGTATGGTGGTGTTTCTGGCCATTTTTGAGTTGGTCACTAAATATCGCAACTGGGAGGAAATCAAAAACGGGAATTTAGCAGTTGCTATGGCGACCGGGGGAAAGATATTTGGCATAGCCAACATCTTCAGACACTCTATTCTGCATAATGATTCCCTGCTGACCATGATCAGCTGGGGTGTTTTTGGCTTTTTCCTATTAATAATTGGTTATTTTATTTTTGAGTTTCTTACACCGAAATTTAATATAGATAAAGAAATTGAAAATAATAATAAAGCTGTTGGGTTGATTTCTATGATTATTTCCATTGGCCTGTCATATATAATTGGCGCTGGGCTGTCATAAGGGAGAGATTTCGAATGGAAAAGCTGGCCAAGGTATTACTCGTGCTTTGCGGTTTATTTATATTAATTGGAGCAATTTATTTAATTTTTATCGCATAAAAAGCTATATCGAAATAAATTCAGTGAAAAAGTCGCCTTTTATATGAAGGCGATTTTTTGCGTTTTACATGGACAAAGCCTAAATAAATAATATAAGTGCAAAGTCTTATTCTAATTGTCATGCATTCTTCATTATATTATAATAGGAATGAACAATTAGAATGTTCAAAATATTACACCTATAATAAAGGAGGGAATGTTTTGGCAAATAAACCATGGCTTCAGCATTATCCGGAAGAAATCCCCTCAACTTTGACATATACAAACCAGCCGGTTCAGGAGTACCTGAAAAAGACGTCAGAGAAACATCCTGATAAAATTGCAGTTCATTTTATGGGAAAGGAATTCACTTTCCAATACATTTATGAATCCTCTCTAAAACTAGCTTCCTACCTTCAGGAAATAGGCGTTGAAAAAAATGACAGGGTAGCCATCATGCTGCCGAACACCCCGCAAGCGGTTATTAGCTACTACGCCATTTTAATGGCTGGGGGAATTGTTGTCCAAACCAACCCGCTTTATATGGAGCGGGAGCTTGAGTATCAAATGAAGGATTCGGGCGCAAAGGTCATTATAACAATGGATATTCTTTTTCCAAGGGTATCGAAAGTAAAGCCGAAGACAAATCTGCAGCACATTATTGTAACCGCTATCAAGGATGCCCTTGCGTTTCCTAAAAATCTGATCTATCCATTTATTCAAAAGAAACAGTATGGATTGGTTGTGAATGTACAGCATGAGGGACAAAACCACCTTTTAAAGGAGATATTAAGGCTGCCTATCCGTGATTTAAAGGAATATGATTTTGATTTTGAAGAAGATTTGGCATTGCTGCAATATACTGGCGGAACGACAGGGTTTCCTAAAGGTGTCATGCTGACGCATAAAAATCTTATTGCCAATACGTTTATGTGCAAGTCCTGGCTTTATAAATGCAAACCGGGAGAAGAAATCGTTCTAGGTATCCTTCCTTTCTTCCATGTTTACGGAATGACGACCGTTCTCATATTATCTATTATGGAAGGATATAAGATGGTCCTTATGCCAAAATTCGATCCTGAATCTACACTTAAGACGATACAAAAACAAAGACCAACTCTTTTCCCAGGTGCGCCAACGATTTATATTGGATTGCTGAACCATCCGGATTTGAAAAAATATGATTTATCATCGATTGACTCCTGTATCAGCGGATCAGCCGCGCTGCCTTCTGAGGTGCAGCAGAAGTTTGAGGAAGTTACAGGAGGAAAGCTTGTGGAAGGCTATGGTTTAACAGAATCTTCCCCTGTCACACATGCTAATTTTCTTTGGGATCGCCCGCGGGTAAAGGGAAGTATTGGTGTTCCATGGCCGGATACAGAGGCAGCTATTTTTTCTATGGAATCCAGCGAGCCCCTTCCTCCAGGTGAAGTCGGGGAATTGGCTGTTAAAGGCCCGCAGGTCATGAAGGGATACTGGAACCGCCCTGAAGAGACGGCTGAAACATTAAGAGATGGGTGGCTGCTGACAGGCGATCTTGGCTATATGGATGATGACGGCTATTTTTATATCGTCGACAGGAAAAAGGATATGATTATTGCCGGGGGATATAATATTTATCCTCGTGAAATTGAAGAGGTGCTATATGAGCATCCTGCGGTTCAAGAAGCAGTTGCTGCAGGGATACCTGATCCATATCGCGGAGAGACGGTTAAGGCTTATATTGTCTTAAAGGAAGGGACTAATGTAACAGAGAAAGAATTGAATGAGTTTGCCAGAAAGCATTTAGCTGCCTACAAGGCCCCGCGGGAATACGAATTCCGTGCAGAACTTCCGAAAACAGCTGTCGGAAAAATCCTTCGCAGAGCTTTAGTAGAGGAAGAGAAAAAGAAAATGAATGAGGAAGATGAAAAGTGGGCTTAATATTTGAGACCGATTGCCTCGGCTCTTTCTTTTTGCAAAATGGGGCTTGTCTAAATTTTTTCACTAATGTCATAATATAATTACGGCAAAAATAAAAGGAAGCTTCTTGACAGAATTAATTTTCAAAACTATTATAAAAATATGAATGATTATTCATTCATCAAATGTCTGAAAAATTATTATTATATAAAAAATAAAAATTATATTCGATTTTCAGTTGCTTATGCTTTTCTGAAAGAGGAGGGAAATATGAAAAAAAACAAACCGAAATACCGGCAAATCATTGATGCAGCAGTTATTGCTATAGCCGAAAACGGATATCATCAGGCGCAGGTATCAAAGATTGCCAAACAGGCGGGAGTCGCCGATGGAACCATTTATTTGTATTTTAAAAATAAAGAAGATATTTTAATTTCTCTCTTTCAGGAAAAGATGGGTAATTTTGTTGAAAAAATTGAAGAAAAAATAGCAGGAAAAAACAAAGCGGCGGAGAAGTTATTATTGATGGTAGAAACTCATTTTCAAATGCTCTCGGAGGATCGGCACCTCGCAATTGTAACTCAGTTGGAATTAAGACAGTCAAATATTGATTTGCGCCATAAAATTAACGATGTACTAAAGGGATATCTCTCTTTAATAGAGCAGATTTTAAAAGATGGTAAAGAAAGTGGCGAGTTTTCTCCAACACTGGATGTTAGGCTGGCCCGTCAAATGATATTCGGGACAATTGATGAAACAGCCACCACATGGGTGATGAATGATCAAAAATATGATCTGACCGATTTAGCTGTCCCCATTCATCAGTTGCTTCTTAAGGGCTGCGGAAACTAAGAATTGCACAAGATGCCTCCGGGAAGACAGAGAAAAATTACTGGCAAAGGGGGATGGAGGGTGGAATACTTACAGTGGAATTCCCAAGACATGGTTGCTACTATCACTATTGACAGGCCACCAGCAAACGCACTTTCTTCCGGGCTTTTAAAAGAACTGTCAGCTGTACTGGATGAAATGGAATCTGATGATGGAATCAGGGTCATATTAATTCACGGAGAAGGCCGCTTTTTCTCAGCTGGTGCCGACATTAAGGAATTCACTGCAATGAATAGCGGAGAGGAATTTTCGAATCTATCAGAATTAGGCCAAAGTCTTTTTGAAAGAATAGAAACGTTCCCAAAGCCAATTATTGCGGCGATTCATGGAGCTGCCCTTGGCGGCGGTCTTGAGCTTGCCATGGGGTGCCATATTCGGCTAGTTGCAGAAAATGCAAAGCTTGGGCTTCCCGAGCTTCAGCTAGGCCTGATTCCTGGATTTGCCGGAACTCAGCGTCTCCCGCGTTATGTAGGTGCAGCAAAGGCTGCAGAAATGATGCTGACCAGTGATCCGATCACTGGATTAGAAGCAGTTCAATATGGACTGGCTAATCATGCATTTCCCGAAAGTGAGCTTTTAAGCAATGCCTATAGTATGGCTAAGAAAATGGCCAAGAAAAGTCCTGTTTCAGTGAAAGCGGCTATTCAGCTTTTAAATTATTCGAAAACTGACAAATTTCATACTGGTGTGAAAAAAGAGTCCGAGCTTTTTG
Source organism: Cytobacillus sp. MT66 (assembly GCF_058792595.1). NCBI lineage: Bacteria > Bacillati > Bacillota > Bacilli > Caryophanales > Bacillaceae > Cytobacillus > Cytobacillus sp. MT66. The sequence goes on along the minus strand of NZ_JBXAFB010000009.1, from coordinate 15,352 downwards.
GAGAAGTTTTTGTTTCGAAAGACGGGAAAGAGGGAATTGCTGCCTTTATTGAAAAAAGGGAGCCCCATTTTACCGGAGAATAATATATTTTTACAATCTTGTAAAATAGGAATCTACAAATGGAGGGGACATTATGAACATCTATGTATTAATGAAGAGAACTTTTGATACTGAGGAAAAAATCACGATTGCCGGCGGACAAATTAATGAAGAAGGCGCAGAATTTATCATTAACCCTTATGATGAATATGCAATTGAAGAAGCAATTCAGGTTCGTGACGAGCATGGCGGTGAAGTAACTGTCATTTCTGTAGGCAATGAAGAAGCAGAAAAGCAGCTTCGCACAGCTCTTGCAATGGGTGCAGACAAAGCTGTTCTAATTAATACTGAAGATGATGTTGAAAATGGTGACCAATTCACTACAGCAAAAATTTTGGCTGAATACTTAAAGGATAAAGATGCAGATCTAATCCTTGGAGGTAATGTAGCAATCGATGGCGGCTCTGGCCAGGTTGGACCTCGCGTAGCTGAGCTTCTTGGTATTTCCTATGTAACTACGATTACAAATCTTGAGATTTCTGGCGATACTGCTACTGTTGTTCGAGATGTTGAGGGTGACTCCGAAACAATTGAAACAAAGCTTCCTCTTCTTGTAACAGCACAGCAAGGATTAAACGAGCCTCGCTATCCATCTTTGCCAGGCATTATGAAGGCAAAGAAAAAGCCGCTTGAAGAGTTAGAGCTGGATGATCTTGATTTAGATGAGGACGATGTAGAAGCTAAGACAAAAACAATCGAAATCTATCTTCCACCTAAAAAAGAAGCAGGAAAAGTGCTTGAAGGCGAGTTAGCAGATCAAGTAAAAGAATTAGTAAATCTTCTTCATACTGAAGCGAAGGTTGTCTGATTAGGAATCTATCCATTCGTTTATCATATAAATTTTGCGATTTTTAAAACGGCTCAATTCAAAATTTACGCAGGGGGTAAGACATATGGCTAGAAAAGTATTAGTGTTAGGTGAAGTCCGTGACGGATCATTACGAAACGTATCCTTTGAAGCAGTTGCAGCAGCAAAGACATCTTCTGAGGGCGGAGAAGTTGTTGGTGTACTAGTTGGCGAGTCTGTAAGCGGACTTGGCGCAGAATTAATTCAATACGGTGCTGACCGTGTAGTTGCAGTTGAAGATGAAAAATTAAAGCAATATACATCAGATGGCTTTTCACAAGCACTTTTAGCTGTTATTGAAGCTGAAAAACCAGAGGGAATTATTTTTGGCCATACTGCACTAGGGAAGGATTTATCTCCTAAAATTGCAGCAAAACTTGGCTCTGGTTTAATTTCCGATGCAACAGGTCTTGAAGTCTCTGGCGGAAATTTAGTTTTCACTCGTCCTATTTATTCCGGTAAAGCATTTGAAAAGAAAATTGTTACAGATGGAATTGTATTTGCAACAATCCGTCCTAACAACATTGCTCCTTTAGAAAAGGATGAAGCTAGATCTGGCGATGTTTCCACACTTTCTGTTGAAATTAAAGATTTGCGTTCTATTGTTAAAGAAGTTGTACGCAAGGCAAGCGAAGGGGTAGACCTTTCTGAAGCGAAGGTAATCATTGCTGGAGGCCGCGGAGTAAAGAGTGCTGAAGGTTTTGAACCATTAAAAGAGCTAGCTAACGTATTGAATGGTGCGGTAGGAGCTTCCCGCGGTGCGTGTGATGCTGATTACTGCGATTATTCACTTCAAATTGGACAAACAGGTAAAGTAGTTACACCGGATCTTTACATTGCTTGCGGAATTTCCGGTGCTATTCAGCACCTTGCTGGAATGTCCAACTCAAAGGTTATTGTAGCTATTAATAAAGATCCAGAAGCAAATATCTTTAATGTAGCCGATTACGGAATTGTAGGAGATTTGTTCGAAGTCGTTCCAATGCTTACTGAAGAATTCAAAAAGCTTTTAGTTAATGCATAATTAATAAAAGATAGGGCGGCTTACCTTGCCGCCTTTTTTGCTAATTATTTAGACGTTTCTATTTGAATAGGAAGCCCTTAGAAGGGGAAATTACTTTTAGGGCAAATTATTAGCAACATTACATAAACGATGATATACTGTCGTTAGAATTGAATGATACTTTAGGAGGGCATATAATTATGGCTATTACACATGCTACAGATCAAAACTTTTCATCTGAAACAAGTTCAGGAGTCGTTTTAGCAGACTTTTGGGCACCATGGTGCGGACCTTGTAAGATGATTGCTCCAGTTTTAGAAGAATTAGATGCTGAAATGGGAGACAAAGTAAAAATCGTAAAACTCGATGTTGACGATAACCAAGAAACAGCAGGAAAATTCGGAATCATGAGCATTCCAACTTTATTAGTCTTCAAAGATGGCGAAGTAGTCGATAAAGTTGTCGGATTCCAGCCTAAAGAAGCACTTGCTGAACTTCTTTCCAAGCATGCATAATAAAAAGTAAACTTTTGTGTTTACAATGTTATAATTACCTTAAACCCCCGGTTATTTTAGACCGGGGGTTTTATAAGATTTATACCTATATATTTTATTAAGCGGAAATCCACTCCGGTTGCTGATTTTCCCTTTTGGAAGTGAAAAAATATGAACGAAATCATAAAGAATAAACTTATGCTTCTTCCGGGGCAGCCTGGCTGCTATTTAATGAAGGACCGTCAAGGGACCATTATTTATGTTGGGAAAGCCAAGGTTTTGAAAAATCGCGTCAGATCTTACTTTACTGGCTCGCATGATGGAAAGACACTAAGGCTTGTCAATGAAATTGAAGACTTTGAATATATTGTGACTTCCTCTAATGTGGAAGCGTTAATCCTTGAATTAAATTTAATTAAAAAGCATGATCCGAAGTATAATGTCATGCTAAAGGATGATAAAAGCTATCCGTTTATCAAGCTTACCAATGAAAGACATCCCCGGCTTATTACAACGCGAAAGGTAAAAAAGGATAAGGCAAAATACTTTGGGCCCTATCCAAATGTTCATGCAGCCAATGAAACGAAGAAGCTGCTTGACCGTTTGTACCCATTGAGGAAATGTACCACACTTCCAGATCGGGTCTGCCTTTATTATCATTTAGGGCAATGTCTTGCACCATGTGTAAATGAAGTCTCTGAGCAAGAATATAAGAAAATGACAGATGAAATTGCACGTTTTCTTAACGGCGGATACAAAGAGATTAAAAAAGATTTATCAGAGAAGATGCTTGCAGCCTCCGAAGAGCTTGATTTTGAAAAGGCAAAAGAACTAAGGGACAAAATTGCACATATTGATGCAACCATGGAAAAACAGAAGATTGTCACAACGGATTTTACCGATCGGGATGTCTTCGGTTATGCGGTTGATAAAGGCTGGATGTGTGTTCAGGTCTTTTTCATCAGACAAGGGAAGCTGATTGAACGTGATGTGTCGATGTTTCCGATCTATAATGAATCTGAGGATGAAATATTGACCTTTTTAGGACAGTTCTATACTAAAGCCAATCATTTTAAGCCACGGGAAATTCTAATTCCCCATTCGGTTAATGAAGAAATTGCTGAGAAAATCCTGGACACCAAGGTGTTAAAGCCACAACGGGGACAAAAAAAGGATCTTGTCGAGCTTGCCTGCAAAAATGCAAAAATTGCTCTGAAAGAAAAATTTTCATTAATCGAACGGGATGAGGAAAGAACGATTAAAGCGGTCGAAAATCTAGGATCAAAGCTTGGAATCTATACACCTCACCGTATTGAGGCATTTGATAATTCAAATATTCAAGGGACAGACCCTGTCTCAGCGATGGTTGTCTTTATTGATGGAAAAGCGGAAAAACGGGAATATCGGAAATATAAAATTAAATCTGTTCAGGGACCTGATGATTATGAATCAATGAGAGAGGTTGTCCGCAGAAGATATTCTCGAGTCCTCAAAGAAAATTTGCCGCTTCCAGATCTAATTATTATTGATGGAGGCAAAGGACATGTCGAATCGGTGAGAGATGTTCTTGAGAATGAACTTGGACTAGACATTCCAATCTCAGGGCTTGTTAAGGATGAAAAGCACAAAACCTCACAGCTTCTTTACGGTAATCCCTTGGAAATCATTCCTCTTGGGCGAAATAGCCAGGAATTCTATTTGCTGCAAAGAATACAGGATGAAGTCCACCGTTTTGCGATAACGTTTCATCGTCAGCAGCGCGGAAAAAATGCTTTTCAATCGCTGCTTGATGACATTCCTGGTATTGGGGAAAAGAGAAGGAAGCTGCTTTTAAAAACATTTGGATCGGTAAAAAAAATGAAAGAGGCTGATGCAGAGGAATTTAAGAAATTAGGGCTTCCGGCAAATGTGGCTGAGGAGCTAAAGAAAAGGCTGCTGGAATAGCTTGTTAAAATAATAATATCGTGGTATAATTATGAAAATTCAATATCACTGTAAAAAGTGAAGGTAGAGGTGCGAACTTCAAAAGTAAAAGCTTGGAGAAGAATGAGCTTCAATGAAAAGCTTTGAAAGGGAAGGTTGCCGAAGTGGAGAAAGTCTCATCACTTTCTTAGCTGGTTTTGCATTGAATAAGTGCAAGATTGTCAAAACGAAAATCGTTTTGGAGAGCTATCTCACTGTGTAAGCGGGTGTTCTTTTTTTGCACATAACCTACACAGCAATGGGATAGCTATCTCATTGCTTTTTTTATTGCTCTAAAAAGGTTTTCTTTATTTTGGATGTGCAAACAAGCGCACTAATCCAAGCAAATCTTAATAATTTGCATAAATAAATGTTGAAAGCTGTTTTAGACTAGTACATTCACGCTTTTATATGAAAAGAGGGGAAATTGTGGGATTAATTGTACAAAAATACGGTGGAACATCAGTTGGAAGTACAGAAAAAATTCAGCGTGTTGCAAGCCGTGTCATTGAAGAAAAGGTAAAAGGAAATGATGTAATCGTTGTTGTTTCGGCCATGGGTAAATCAACCGACCAGCTTGTAGAGCTAGCAAAGGATTTAAGCACACATCCCAATCGCCGCGAGCTGGACATGCTACTGACAACGGGAGAACAAGTAACAATTTCTTTGCTTGCGATTGCATTGACTGAAAAAGGATATCCTGCTATTTCGATGACAGGCTGGCAGGCAGGAATAAAAACTGAGCCTGTGCATGGCAACGCGCGCATCATTGATATTGATGCAACAAAGGTACAGAAGGAATTAAACCAGGGGAAAATTGTTGTTGTTGCTGGGTTTCAGGGAATTACCGAAGATGGGGCGATTTCTACACTTGGCCGCGGAGGGTCCGATACAACGGCAGTTGCACTAGCTGCAGCCCATAATGCTGAAAAATGCGAGATTTATACAGATGTTACGGGTGTTTTTACAACAGATCCCCGTTATGTAAAAAATGCGAGAAAGCTATTATCTATTTCTTATGATGAAATGCTTGAACTGGCACATCTTGGGGCTGGCGTACTCCATCCAAGAGCAGTTGAGTTTGCTAAAAACTATCAAATTCCATTAGAAGTTCGTTCCAGCAGTGAAAAGGAAGCAGGAACAATGATTGAGGAGGAAGCATCAATGGAAGAAAACCTTGTCGTTCGCGGGATCGCTTTCGAAGACAATATAACACGAGTTACAGTATTAGGCTTGCCTAATTCAATAACAGCATTGCCGATTATTTTCTCTGCTCTGGCTAAAAATCATATTAATGTTGATATTATTATCCAAAATGTGTTGGAAGATCAATCTGGTAATCTATCATTTTCAATTAAAAAAGAGGATATGGAAGATACCATCAAGGTACTCGAAAGCTGCAAGGAACAATTGAAATATGAACGCATTGAATCAGAAACAGGGCTGGCAAAGGTTTCCATCGTTGGCTCGGGTATGATCTCAAATCCAGGGGTAGCTGCAGAAATGTTTGAGGTTCTGGCGGCAAATGGAATTGGAATTAAAATGGTTAGTACATCTGAAATTAAGGTGTCAACAGTTATTGAACAGGCGAAAATGATCAAAGCAGTAGAAGTGCTGCACGATGCGTTCCAGCTCTCAGGAATTTCTGTACAATCCTAAAATCCGTAAGAACATAAATTCCATGTAAAAGGCATTACACAAAAATGCTTTTTACATGGAATTGGTTTGCTATGATGTGGTCATAGCCAAGCGGTATCTTTGGGATCCCACTTAACAGTAAAGGTTGCTGTTAAGCTTCTTTTGCGGGGATGCTCGAACGCCTCGCAGACAAAGCCTTTTTGGCTTTCTATTTGCTGTGCAATAAAACCTGCTTCAAGTTTGCAGTGGAAATGTGCATGATCTTTCATGCGTTTTTCAATGATTGAGCCGGAAAGCTCGAAGGTCAATTCGTCTTTTGTTTCTTTTACAATGGATAGTCTTCCCCATGAGGCTTTTTGAAAGAAGGAAATGATGTCAGAAACAGATTCTAAGGGATACTTCCGGGCCAGTCTTTTTCCAGCCCAATATAAAATCTCCGGGCCATCTGGTCCAAGAAGGTCATGAAGGAGAACTTCACGAATTAAATCGTATCCAAAAATAGAAACGCCTTCAGTCAGCTCTGGCTCTATTTGCTTTGCTGTTAGTTCGCTCATTTGTCCTCTCCTCTTTTTCGGTCTTTTTATATTATAAACAAAATGCCGAAAAAGGAGGTAGATAAACTTGCAAAAAAAAGGTGTTTATTAGTAAAGGGAAGTTTCTATATTAGGATAATTTTAGAAAAGGCAAACTCTAGAAAAATTAAACATATTTTCTTTTTTTTCATGATATCAATATATTTTAAAGATTTTCTCTTTTATGTAGGTTTTTATCGAAACGTTGCCTTGACGCTCTAAAGGGTTGGGAGTAAAATGGACATGTCACATAATTGTAAGAATATGAACAGAAAGTTCATGAAGATGTCAAGGTTGAACATTCTATTACATAAAAAGGGAAGCCTTTTCATCTTGAAAAATTTAGGGGGGTAAATTATGGCGGGTAATCGTGAATTTTTGAGTCGCAGACTGCATTCATTGCTGGGTGTTATCCCTATTGGAATCTTTTTGATCCAACACCTTGTCGTGAATCACTTTGCAACAGGAGGAGAGGAGTCGTTTAACAAGGCATCAGAATTTATGGGCAATCTTCCATTCAAAATAGTTTTGGAAACCTTTATTATCTTCTTGCCTATACTATTCCATGCTATTTACGGTCTTTATATTGCTTTTACCGCAAAGAACAATGTTAGCAAGTTTGGTCTATTCCGTAACTGGATGTTTGTACTGCAGCGTGTATCTGGTGTAATTACGTTTATTTTCATCGTATGGCATGTTTGGCAGACACGTGTACAGGCAGCGTTTGGTACTGAAGTTAATTTCCAAATGATGGAGAATATTTTATCCAATCCAGCAATGCTTGTTTTCTATCTTGTTGGTATTATTTCAACAATTTTCCACTTCTCAAACGGTTTATGGTCATTCTGTGTGTCTTGGGGTATTACAGTTTCACCTCGCTCACAGGTCATTGCAACATATGTTACAGCATTAGTATTTGTCGCTTTATCAATCGTAGGTGTTCGTGCGATTTTTGCATTTATTTAATATAAAAATTTCAAACTACTTTTTTGTTCGGCAATTGTTGAACTTATAGATGTACAAATGATTACGGGAGTGAGTCACAATGAGTAAAGGGAAGGTCATAATTGTCGGCGGCGGTTTAGCCGGATTAATGGCAACGATTAAAGTCAGTGAATCAGGAACCCCGGTTGAATTATTTTCATTAGTGCCGGTTAAGCGTTCTCACTCTGTTTGTGCCCAAGGCGGGATTAACGGAGCAGTTAATACAAAGGGTGAAGGAGATTCTCCTTGGATCCATTTTGATGATACTATCTACGGCGGAGACTTCCTGGCTAACCAGCCGCCTGTAAAAGCAATGTGTGAAGCTGCACCAGGAATTATCCATTTATTCGACCGTATGGGTGTTATGTTTAACCGTACGCCTGAAGGTCTATTAGACTTCCGACGCTTTGGTGGAACACAGCATCACCGTACTGCTTTTGCCGGTGCAACTACTGGACAGCAGCTGTTATATGCACTTGATGAGCAAGTACGCCGGCAAGAGGTTGCGGGTCTTGTAACGAAATACGAAGGCTGGGAATTCCTAGGAATTATTAAGGATGATGATGGTGTTTGCCGCGGTATTGTTGCGCAAAACCTAACATCAATGGAAATTAAATCCTTCTCTGCTGATGCAGTAATCATGGCATCAGGCGGCCCTGGTATTATCTTTGGTAAGTCAACAAACTCCATTATTAACACTGGTTCTGCTGCATCTATCGTTTATCAGCAAGGTGCTACTTATGCAAACGGTGAGTTCATTCAAATTCACCCAACAGCAATCCCTGGGGACGACAAACTGCGCCTGATGAGTGAGTCTGCCCGCGGTGAAGGCGGACGTATTTGGACTTATAAAGATGGTAAGCCTTGGTACTTCTTGGAAGAAAAATATCCAGCATACGGAAACTTAGTACCACGTGATATTGCAACACGTGAAATTTTCCATGTCTGTGTAGATGAGAAATTAGGAGTTAACGGTGAAAACGTTGTCTACCTTGACCTTTCTCATAAAGATCCGCATGAACTAGACGTTAAGCTAGGCGGAATCATTGAGATTTATGAGAAGTTCACTGGTGATGATCCACATAAAGTGCCAATGAAAATCTTCCCTGCTGTTCACTATTCAATGGGCGGTCTGTGGGTTGACTATGAACAGCAGACAAGCATTCCAGGTTTATTTGCTGCTGGTGAATGTGATTATTCACAGCACGGTGCAAACCGTTTAGGTGCGAATTCCCTGCTCTCAGCTATTTATGGCGGAATGGTTGCTGGTCCAAATGCGGTTAAATATGTTGAAGGACTTGAGAAAACAACTGATGCATTATCTTCATCATTATTTGACCAGCATACAAAAGATCAAGAAGCTAAATGGAATGATATCATGTCAATGGATGGAAATGAAAATGCATACGTTCTTCACAGAGAGCTTGGAGAATGGATGACAAACAATGTGACCGTTGTTCGTGAAAACAAAAAGCTTCTTCAAACGGATGAAAAAATTCAAGAGCTTATCGAGCGTTATCAAAATATTAATATCAACGACACTGCAAAATGGAGCAACCAAGGTGCTGCATTCACTCGTCAGTTGAAAAACATGCTTCAATTAGCGCGTGTAATTACAATCGGAGCGTATAATCGTAACGAAAGCCGCGGTGCTCACTACAAGCCAGAATTTCCTCAGCGTAATGACAAGGAATGGCTAAAAACAACAATGGCTTCGTTTACAGGGGAAACAACAGCTCCTTCATTTAATTATGCGGAGGTCGATATTTCTTTAATTAAACCGCGTGAGCGTGACTATACAAAAAAACATTAAATATGAAAGGGAGAGTAAATGATGAGTGACAAAAAAACAATTCGCTTCATAATAACTCGTCAAGACAATCCAGAATCTGCGCCCTATGATGAGGAGTTCGAAGTACCATATCGTCCGAACTTAAATGTCATTTCGGCTCTTATGGAAATTCGCCGTAATCCAGTTAATGTAAAGGGCGAAAAAACAACTCCTGTTTCGTGGGATATGAACTGTCTGGAAGAAGTGTGCGGTGCATGTTCAATGGTCGTCAATGGCAAGCCTCGCCAATCTTGTACTGCCTTAGTTGACCAATTAGAGCAGCCAATTCGCTTAGCACCAATGCGTACGTTCCCAGTGGTGCGTGACCTGCAGGTTGACAGAAGCAAAATGTTTGATTCCTTGAAAAAGGTTAAGGCTTGGATTCCAATTGACGGAACTTACGACCTAGGCCCTGGACCACGTATGCCTGAGCCGAAACGCCAATGGGCATATGAACTATCAAAATGTATGACTTGCGGTGTTTGTTTGGAAGCATGTCCAAACGTAAACAGCAAATCTAACTTCATGGGACCATTCGTATTTAACCAAGTGCGCCTATTTAATGCACATCCGACTGGTTCAATGAATAAAGCTGAACGTCTAAATGCCTTTATGGATGATGGCGGTATGCAGGGATGCGGTAACTCCCAAAACTGTGTGCAATCCTGTCCAAAAGGGATTCCTATTACGACATCTATTGCTGCAGTTAACCGTGATGCAACCATTCAAGCGTTTAAAAACTTCTTCGGAAGCGATAATGTCTAATAGAAAAAAAGCCCTCTCCTTTGCGAAAGGGCTTTTTTTCTATTCAAACAGCTGAAAGTGACATATAATAAAACAGAATATGAATGGTTGTTCATTATTGAACTTAGGAGGAAGAGAGAATTGCCGAAAATAAATTATATTTCAGACATTGCCCAGTGGGAAAAGGAATTTCAATTTTCTTCCCCTGTAAAAGTGCGCTTTTCAGAGACAGATATGTTCGGACATTTAAATAATACGGTCCCTTTTACTTATTTTGAGCTGGCAAGGATTGAATTTTTTAAACATATAGGATTCATGCAAGACTGGCTAAAAACAGATAATGAAACGATACCGGTTGTTGCCGATTTGCAATGCGACTTTTTGCAGCAGGTCTTTTTTGATGAAACCATCCATGTTTATGTAAAGGCAAATTCTGTTGGTACATCTTCCGTCGATTTGCATTATATGGGGAAGAGGCAAAATGGGAATATTTGCTTTACGGGAAGAGGGACCATGGTGCAAATTTCTAAAAAAACCGGAAAAGGCGTTCCGTGGTCAGATGATATGAAGAAATTAATGGAAAGCAGTGTAGAGGTACGGCTTTAAAAGTAAAATTTTTTAAATATTTTCCTGCCTCCTTTAAGGATATGCAGTCACTTAAGGACATTGGTATACATATGATATGGTGACTAAATATATACCCATCCCAAAGTTCATAGCTGGCGAAAGGCAAGGAGGGTTACAATACTTGAAGGAGAACGAATTTACTCACAAGCCATTACTCACCAAACGAGAAAGAGAAGTATTCGAACTGTTAGTCCAAGACAAGACAACAAGAGAAATCGCTGGTGAATTATTTATAAGCGAAAAAACGGTTCGAAATCATATTTCAAATGCCATGCAAAAATTAGGGGTCAAAGGTCGCTCCCAAGCTGTTGTTGAATTACTGCGCATGGGTGAACTAAAGCTGTAAAAACAAAACCGGCTTCCAAATTGGAGAGCCGGTTTTGTTTTTGTTTAAATGTTAATTTTAACACCTTTGTTGATTGGAGCGGAATCAACATTCTGTAAATCCATATCGCAATTGGATCTTGAAATTAAGTCGAAAAAAGGCGAAAATAAATGGAACAGGAATTTTCGAATGTCTTTTCATAATATGAATAGGGATCGAATATGTAAAAGTGGGAGTTGTTTTGATGGGGCTTGCAGATGAAAATACAAACAAAGAAAATTTTGTTCCAATTATTGAAAAAGAACTTAGATATATATCTGGAATCATTAAGCAAAAGGGCCGTGAAATATTAAGTGATTACAAGATTACTCCGCCCCAATTTGTGGCACTGCAATGGCTTCATGAAGAAGGAGATATGACTATTGGGGAGCTTTCAACGAAAATGTATCTTGCATTCAGCACAACTACAGATTTGGTTGATCGCATGGAAAAGACAGCGCTTGTTAAGCGGATTAAGGACCCCAAAGATCGCAGAGTGGTCCGTATTCACCTGTTAGAAGAAGGTGAGAGAATTATAGCAGAATGCATTATCAAACGCCAATTATACTTAAAGGAAGTTCTTGAGAATTTTTCTGAGGGTGAAGTGGAACTTCTAAATAAAAGTTTAATTAAATTACATCAAGAAATGCGCGGAGAATGAGGCGGTTTATTTGAACAAACCAATTGGGATTATTGACTCTGGAGTTGGCGGATTGACTGTAGTTAAAGAAGTCATTCGCCAGCTGCCTAATGAAAATATTGTTTACCTTGGAGACACAGCCCGCTGTCCCTACGGACCAAGGCCAGGCGAAGAAGTAAAAGCCTTTACCTGGGAATTGACGAAATTTCTGCTGACAAAAGAAATTAAAATGCTGATTATTGCATGCAACACAGCCACAGCTGTTGTATTAGATGAGATTCGCCAGCAGCTTCCTATACCTGTTCTTGGAGTTATCAGTCCGGGAGCCCGAGCAGCAATAAAAAGAACAGAAAATAATATTATTGGTGTGATCGGGACAGAGGGGACAGTAAGAAGCGCAGCATATGAGAGGGCATTAAAGCAAATTAATAAGCGATCTGTTGTCTACAGCCTTGCGTGTCCAAAATTTGTGCCGCTTGTTGAATCAGGAGAATATAGTGGACTTCTGGCGGAGAAAATGGTGGAAGAATCGTTGCTGCCGTTAAAAGATAAGGATTTAGACACACTTATTCTAGGGTGTACGCATTATCCTCTATTAGAGCCTCTTATTCAGAAGTCTATTGGCCCTGGAGTTAAGGTAATCAGTTCTGGTGACGAAACAGCAAGGGAAGCCAGCACAATCCTCTATCATCATCGAATGCTTAATCTAAGTGATCAGGAGCCTTCATATGACTTTTACACAACCGGTTCAACACAAATCTTTAAAAAGATAGCATCTAACTGGCTTAACATACCAATTAATCATGTTGAGAAAATAACTATTTAAAAGAGCTGCTTATAGAAGCGGCTCTTTTTTTATTATTTGCTCTGTTAAATTTGGCCGTTGATTTCCTCTCCAGGCGCTTCACTTTCCGGGGGGCGTTTTGCGAGCCTCCTCGGAGCGACCGCTCCTGCGGGGTCTCACTTCAATGCTGATCCCCCAGGAGTCTACGCGCCTTCCGCTCCAATCAACTAAGCGGTTAAAATCAACATTGCGCTTTAAAACAGTCTTATTTTTTATAAAAAACATTCATGATCTTTCGCTCACAACCCAGGAATGAAAATAGACCTCTCCCCCCATAATGTAGATAACACAAACAGTGAGTATATAACGTGGGCTTTAATGGTGGTTTTACCCTGAATAAAAAACTGTTGGAATGAATTTGGTGTACAACTCATTGTTAGCTCTCTCTTTCGAGAGATGACTACGAACAGAAAAATGTTTAATTTCAAATTCATTCCACTGTTTGTGGAATAATCTTAATGAAGGTGGATGAAGTGGAGACATTACACAAACGTTGTGCTGGTTTAGATGTACATTCAGAAACAATCGTAGCTTGTGTATTACTGGGTGATTCCGAAGCAGAAATAGAAAAGGAGATTGAAACTTTCCCAACTTTAACAAAAGATTTGTTTAGACTTCTTAAATGGCTCGAGGATAAGGGAGTTACTCACATTGCAATGGAAAGTACCGGAGTTTATTGGAAACCAGTTTATAACATATTGGAAGACTTTTTTGATATTACCTTGGCAAATGCCCAAAGAATTAAGAACGTTCCAGGTAGAAAGACAGACGTTTCAGATGCGGAGTGGATCGCCAAATTATTAAGGCATGGGTTAATTGAGAAAAGCTTTGTCCCACCAGAGGATTTCCGAAATTTGCGTGATTTGACTCGCTTAAGAAGGAAATGGATTGGGCATATGACGTCTGAAAAGAATAGAATTCAAAAAGTGTTAGAGACTTCAAACATCAAACTAGGCACCGTGATCTCAGATGTATTTGGTGTTTCTGGGAGAAAACTTTTGGAACAATTGATGTCCAATGGATTTATTGACCGAGAAGAAGTCGAGCAAAAAATTCACGGCAAAATGGCCCATAAAAAACAATTGATTACGGATTCCTTGTTCGGAACGTTAAATGACCATCAGCTTTTTCTTATCAAACAATCATGGATGCATATTGTCTATCTTGAAGAATTAATATTGGATATTGAGAAAAGAATAGACGAGATTTTGAAAAACTATCAGGAAGAATTACAACTTCTGATAACAATGCCAGGAATCAAGAAAGATACAGCAGCCGTTATCATTGCAGAAATAGGAGTAGATATGGGACAATTTCCAACCTCTAAACATCTCGCATCATGGGCAGGACTGTCACCTGGAAATCATGAAAGTGCGGGGAAAAGAAAAAGCACCAAAACGGTTAAAGGGAATCCCCATATTAAATCTGCATTATGCGAGGCTGCATGGGCTGTTTCAAGGAGTCGTAACAAGCGGTTGGGAATCAAATATTGGTCATTAGCTGCAAGAAGAGGAAAGAAAAAAGCACTCGTTGCCATCGGACATCGAATGCTTACAATTGTCTATCATATGCTTCAAAACAAAGAACCCTACCACGAGCCTACTGTAAATTAGCATTATAGACAGAATATAGAAAAGTTATTCGAGAAACCGTAAATTACGGTAGCTCTGCTTTCCTATTGTTAAAATTCAATTGTTAATTAGTTTTAACAATCGTTATTGATTTTAAACTAGAAATTATTTTCACAGAAAAAGTAAAAAAAGCAAACAAAAAAATCGCCCTTTTTAGTAAAATGTAAGTGACCAAACCAACATTTCAAAAAGGAGCGATTTTTTATGAGTAATCAAATGATCACTACTGAAAATTATACCACACAAACCAGCCTGCCTCTAGAAGTAAAAAAAGAGAACATTGTTTCTAAGAGACAGTCGGCCCCTACATTCAAACCCTACAATAACCGTCAGGTTCAAGCTATCTTCGATATCGAGGAACTGATACCCGAACACCATGTTGCCCGTGTCGTGGATGAAATGGTTGAGGCTGTACCTGATGAACAATTATTTTCTCATTATAAAGGTGGCGGACGAAGTTCCTTCCATCCTAAAATGATGCTTAAAATCATTCTTTTTGCTTATTCCCAAAAGGTTTATTCCTGCCGGGGAATTGAAAAACTTATCAAGGAAAACATCCCAGCTATTTGGTTGGCTGCGATGCAACAGCCCGATTTCCGTACAATCAATGAGTTTCGCGGAGAACGAATGAAAGCCTTAATGGACGAACTATTTGAAGCAATGATTCGTAAGTTGATAGATGAAAAGTACATAACCATGGAAAACTACTTTTTGGATGGCACTAAAATCGAAGCTGATGCCAATAAGTATTCTTTCGTATGGAAAAAAGCAACCTCAAAATTTGAAGCTCAATTAAAAGAAAAAATCCAAGAAACATTACAACACATACATGAATTAACACAATTGGAAGCCGGAACAAAAGAAGAAGAAACTGAACTAATGGAAGAAATCACAGTACAAGATCTAGAAGTGATCGCCAAAGAACTAGAAGAAAAAGTAGAAAGGTTAACGGAGAAAATAGAAAAGGAAACCGATACCAAACGCCGTAGGGATATCCGGCAAGAACGCAGTAAGTGGAAGAAGCCTTTAAAGATGATTCGGGAAAACTTCTTACCTCGGTTATCAAAATACA